>NZ_JBMVQP010000040.1:0-30245 GCF_050522425.1 Myroides sp. C6-3
ACAGGGACTCGAACCCTGGCGACCGTTACCAGTCGACAGATTAGCAATCTGCTCCGTTACCACTCCGGCACCTCTCCGTTGCTTTTAAGAAGAGTTATCTCCTGTATTGCGGATGCAAAAGTAGCACGAGTTTTCGTTGTTTCCAAATATTTGCGACACAAATATTTAAAAAAAAGAGAAGCCTCCTTTAAATCAATTATCTATCAAGCAGATAGAGGTAATCTTTTTTTGTTCTTTTTTAAAAAACGACTTCTTTTTCCTTCTATCTTCTAGCATATGACTCCGCACCCGTTCCTTTTATCTCACTTGCTCTCTTAGTAACAACACAAAAAAGTGTCTTTTAAGGATTAATGTTAATATCTACTATTATTTCATCCGACAATTCTATCAAATAAATATATAATGTATATTTGTCGTTAACTATTGAATCAAAATAAATCAAACTTAAATAAACACTATATATTATGAGTAAAAGAGTAGTAATTGTATCTGCTGCTAGAACACCAATCGGTAGCTTTTTAGGTTCTTTATCTACAGTTCCTGCAACTAAGTTAGGAGCTGTTGCTATTAAAGGTGCTATTGATAAGATCAATTTAGATGTAAATTTAGTTGACGAAGTATTAATGGGTAATGTAGTTCAAGCAGGTGTTGGACAAGCTCCCGCTCGTCAAGCAGCTATTTACGCTGGATTAAGCAGCAATGTTCCATGTACTACAGTAAACAAAGTTTGTGCTTCAGGAATGAAAGCAATCATGCAAGGTGCACAAGCAATTATGTCTGGAGATGCTGAGGTAGTTGTTGCTGGTGGAATGGAGAATATGAGTTTGATTCCACACTACGTACATATGAGAAATGGACAAAAATTTGGTCCTACTACTATGGTAGATGGGTTACAAAATGACGGTCTTGTTGATGCATATGACAATCAAGCGATGGGTGTAGCTGCTGATAACACAGCAAAAGTACACAACATCTCAAGAGAAGAACAAGATGCTTTCGCTATCCAATCGTATGAGCGTTCTGCTAAAGCTTGGGAAGAAGGTAAATTTGATATGGAAATTGTTCCTGTTGAGGTTCCTCAAAGAAGAGGTGAACCGATCATCGTTGCTAAAGACGAGGAGTATTCAAACGTAAAATTAGACAAAATCACAGGATTGCGTCCTGCTTTTACTAAAGAAGGAACAGTAACGGCTGCAAATGCTTCAACGATCAACGATGGTGCTGCTGCTGTAGTTTTAATGAGCGAAGAAAAAGCAAAAGATTTAGGTCTAAAACCGTTAGCTTATATCAGAAGTTATGCAGATGCTGCACAAGAGCCAATTTGGTTTACGACAGCTCCTGCTAAAGCGTTGCCAATTGCATTGAAAAAAGCAAACTTAACAATCAATGAGGTAGATTTCTTCGAATTCAACGAAGCATTCTCAGTTGTAGGTTTAGCAAACGCTAAACTTTTAGATCTTAACACAGACAAAATAAACGTAAACGGTGGAGCTGTTTCTTTAGGACACCCTCTAGGATGTTCAGGAGCGCGTATCGTTGTAACTTTATTAAGTGTCTTAGAACAAAACAACGCTAAAATTGGTGCTGCTGCTATCTGTAATGGTGGTGGAGGTGCTTCTGCTATTGTTATTGAGAGAGCTTAATTCGATTCAAGATATTTCTTTAAAATAGTATGTAAAGATGGGTTTGATTTATTCAAACTCATCTTTATTTTTGTACTCTAAATAAAAAAAACCACTATGATGTTTGCTTATTGTAATCTTTCTATTGTTCCCCTACGCGCAGAGCCAAGCGATAAAAGCGAATTGGTCTCTCAATTGCTATTTGGCGAATTGTTTACAATACTCGAACAAACGGAGAAATGGTCCAAAATCGAACTGGCTTTTGACCAATACCATGGATGGGTTGACAATAAACAGTTCCAACTCATCGATAAAAACGAATACGACACGCTAACACAAACAGCGCCTATTTACGCGGGTGATTTTGTGGAGTTTTTACACTCTGCGGATAATCAACTGATGTCTATTCCCTTGGGCAGTAACCTCAACGTACTCAAACACGCCTCTACTAATCCGCTTAAATTTGCTTTTGAAGGCCGTTCTATCACAGGAACCTTTACCAAAAGTCAATTCGTAAAAACCGCTTTTATGTACCTAAACGCCCCTTACCTATGGGGAGGAAAAACACCTTTTGGTATTGATTGCTCTGGTTTTACGCAAATGGTTTACAAAATTAACGGACACCTTATTCCACGTGATGCATCTCAACAAGCAACCATTGGAGAAGCTTTGAGCTTTATTGAAGAAAGTGAAGCGGGTGACTTGGCCTTTTTTGACAATGCCGAAGGAAATATCATACACGTTGGAATTATCATGGACAACAACTACATCATTCACGCACATGGAAAAGTGCGTATCGATCGATTGGATCACTTGGGGATTTACAATGTAGATTCGGGAAAACACACCCATAAACTTCGCGTAATAAAAAAAATCCTCTGAACCAACTACGGGTCTTTGTGCCATTTTTATTCCAATACTAACTACATGCATAAAAAAACGTATCTTTGTCCAAATAAGATATTTTATGCATACTTTCGAGCAATTTAATCTACCGAAAGCTTTACAAAAAGCCCTAGATGAGCTTCAAATTACTACGCCTACACCCATTCAAACTAAATCTTTTCCCGTTATTTTATCAGGAAGAGATGTGATGGGAATTGCCCAAACAGGTACAGGTAAAACTTATGCTTATTTACTTCCCATTTTAAAACAATGGAAATTTGCCTATGTGGATACGCCACGTGTTGTGATTATTGTACCAACGCGTGAGTTAGTTGTTCAAGTTGTTGATGAAGTGAATAAACTAACACAATATATGTCAATTCGCTCTCTAGGTGTTTATGGAGGAACCAATATTAACACCCAACGCAAAGCCGTTTACGATGGAGTGGATATCCTAGTTGGAACTCCAGGTCGTATGATGGACTTAGCCCTAGACGGTGTTCTGCGTTTTGACAACCTACAAAAATTAGTCATTGACGAATTTGACGAAATCCTAAACTTAGGTTTTAGAACCCAACTTACCTCTATCCTAGCCATGATGCGCAGCAAAAGACAAAATATTTTGTTCTCCGCAACCATGACAGAAGAAGTAGATGAGGTATTGGAGGACTTTTTCGATTTTCCAGAAGAAGTGTCTTTAGCCGCATCAGGAACCCCGCTAGAGAAAATCGACCAACAATTGTATCATGTACCAAACTTCTATACGAAGATGAACCTCTTAATGCACTTGTTACAAGACAAAGAAACCTTTAATCGCGTGTTGATCTTCATCAACAGTAAGCGTTTAGCGGATATTGTAATGGAGCAACTCGAAGAGGCTTTCCCAGATGAATTTACGGTGATTCACTCGAATAAATCACAGAATTTCCGTTTGCGTTCGATGGCTGAATTTCAGGCGAATGAATTAAGAGGACTATTGACTACAGATATCATGGCTCGTGGATTGGATATTTCAGATATTAGCCACGTCATCAACTTGCAGTTTACTGATGCTCCAGAGCAGTACATTCACCGTATTGGACGTACAGGACGTGCGGATAAAACAGGAGTTGCCATTTCTTTTGTTGATCCAAAAGAAGAAGAAATGTTGTTGGAAGCAGAAGAGTTAATGGAGAAAGAACTAAGGATCATTGAGATTCCTGCTGAAGTGGAAATCTCTGACAAGTTAATGGAGTTTGAAAAATCCAAACTAAAAGCGAAGCAACTAGTTAAGGTGAAAAAGCCTATTGAAAAAGGCGCTGCTTTTCACGCCAAGAAAGAAAAAAACACAAAGGTAAATCTAGGTGGACCAGGAAAGAGAAAACCGAGAAAAACAAAACCGAGAAATCGCGCAGTTGATGCTAAAAGAGCAGCTAAGAAAAAGAAAGAGTAATTAATTACAACATAGAAAAAGCCGAAGACATTCATCTTCGGCTTTTTTATTGTGGTATCGTTATTTCGGACTATTTCTTTGCCTTACCTACCATACTCAAGACAATGAATCCCAATAATCCTCCTAAACCAGACGCAATTAAAA
Organism: Myroides sp. C6-3; assembly: GCF_050522425.1. NCBI lineage: Bacteria > Pseudomonadati > Bacteroidota > Flavobacteriia > Flavobacteriales > Flavobacteriaceae > Myroides > Myroides sp. C6-3. The sequence goes on from NZ_JBMVQP010000040.1 coordinate 4,084, forward strand.
TCCCCAATTTAGCCTGACCAGGAAACTCTGGATGCAAATTAATATCGAAAGCAAGTTCGGTTACAAATAAAGACATGGTAAATCCAATAGCTGCCAATAAGCCTAAGCCGAATAAGTTCTTATACGTCATCCCTTCTGGCATTTTAGCTAAACCGGATTTAATGACTAAAGCAGTCAATCCAAATACGCCTAAAACTTTTCCTACAAGCAAACCAAGTGCAACTCCTAACGTTACAGCACTTACCCCCTCACCTTCTCCCATACTAATAGGAATAGCGGCATTGGCCAAAGCAAAAACGGGCATTACAAAAAAGGCCACAAAGTTGTGCATACTGTGTTCTAAGCGAATTGCAGGTGGTAAGCTGTTTTTAGCTAAATCTTTAATATCACCCACACAATCCATTTGTTCCCCAGTTAAATTTGGGATCTTATCATCGGGATCAATACTGTTAAATCTAGTTCTAAGCTGTTCCAATTTCTTGCGAAAGAAAGGTTCGTGAATTTTAGCCGTAGAAGGAATTGCAAAAGCAGCTAAAACAGCAGCAATTGTTGCGTGAACTCCTGATAACATAAAGGCCAACCAAATTCCACCAATACCGATGATCGCATAGTAAATGGTATTTCGAATTCCCAACAAATTACTGATAATCAACAAGCCAAAAAAGCCCAATCCTATTCCTAAATTAACCAATGACAATTGTTCCGTATAAAAAATAGCAATAACCATTACCGCACCCAAATCGTCGGCAATCGCTAAAGCAGTTAGGAAAACCTTCAGTGAAGTAGGTACTTTATCACCTAATAAGTACAAAACACCAAGGGCAAAAGCAATATCTGTTGCCATAGGAATTCCCCATCCATGCGCAGCATCTGTTCCTGCATTAAAAATAGCATAAACTGTAGCCGGTACAACCATTCCTCCAATAGCAGCTATAATGGGCAACATTGCTTTTTTAGGTGAAGACAACTCTCCTGTTGTCAGCTCTCTTTTAAGTTCCAAACCTACAACAAAGAAGAAAATTGCCATCAATCCATCATTCACCCAATGTTTTAAGGAGTGATTCAATGAAAAGTCATTAAATGAAAAAGCAATGTGATTTTCTTCCCAAAAAGCCGTGTATTGATCTGCCCAAGCAGAATTAGCCATAAAGATGGCAATCAACGCAGCAATAAACAATATAATCCCCCCAGATGTAGACTTTTGCATAAATTTATTTACAGGCGCTACAATCCATTTATCTGCCGGTGTTAACTTCAGATTATCTTCCATTTCTTTTGAGTTTGTATAAATATTTAATACCAAATATAAGTTTCCCCTATCTTTTAACCAAGCAAACCTTTTATTTTTCAATTTCCTCTAATATAAACCTCTTCTGTTTTATATTAAAATACCATCATTTTTACAATTAAAATCCCCCTTCAATTGACAATAAATAAATTAACTCCTTATTTATTGTGAACTACGAAGTAACTCTGTAATTTTTACTGTATTTACATAAAAACATTTTTGCTATTTATTTATTCTAACAAATAGTAAAAAAAAACGCTATCCCGAATAGAGAATAGCGCTTCTTATCTTACATTTCTAATTTTAATGTGTCTCCTTCGACAAACACTCCTTTAGAAGAGGTAATAGCTATCTTTTGCTCTGCCGTATAACCCAACGTTTCTCCATGTTGAAATACAACATCACTACCGATAACATAAGAACATATATTGACTAAGAAACCATATAACTCATCAAGAGATAAAGCAGAGTGAACCACTTCAATTTCTTGCTTGCCAAAAGCACTCAATCCATACGTATAAATACTATTCCCTTCTTCTGCATTGCGCAATCCGATATAAACCCACAGTGGAACTAGTATTTTTCCTTCCTTTAGCTCTTCCTTATAGCCTAAATATTGTTCACGAGGAATCAACAAGGTTTGACTTCCTTGATATACACCTACACAACTCGGCGTTGTTTCCATAATCGCATAGAGAATACGAGAAAGTAACAAATAGCGCTCGACGATAGACATTGAACCATTCATCACAGAAACAATCGCATGACTGTCAACACCTTGTGTTTCTTCTATTACTTTTGTCCAATTGTAAGCATATTGGGCCGTATACTGGATGTCGTCCTTTGGAACTGCTGCTGGAATATAGGCGATTGCAAACAGGGTACCCTCAATAGTTAATACTGCAGTTGTATCGTCGTAATCTGTGCCCTCAATCTCATAGCCCCATTGTTCGGTAAGAACCTTTAATACAGCTTCAATACTGTATTTCTCACCATTCTCGAACATCGGCATCGCCAATAAAAGACTTTCCTCCTTTGTTTCCAAGGAAGCTGTTGTTTCTTTCGTTTCTTTCATTTCTTTTATCTCCTTCGAAGAGTCCTTCTTTAACCAACTAAATAATCCCATAGCTTTTTTTTATCCTACCAAAATTACACAATACTTCAAACATATAGTTCCAATAAACAAATTATTATTGCAGTTTTCAATCCGCTTTATAGACCCGTATTTTTATCCTTTCCAAAAAACAAACAAAAACCACTATATTTCACGGATTCCCAACCGTTTTATAATTCCTAAAAAACCAAAGATAAAAGAGAAGATTTCAGTATATTTGTACTTTGATAAAATGAAAGTATGGATACAATCTTAGACAAAAATATACAACCACAAGCCAAACCAAAATGGTTGCGTGTAAAATTGCCTACAGGTAAAAAATATACTGAATTAAGAGGTTTGGTTGACAAATACAAATTACATACGATATGTACTTCAGGTAGTTGTCCGAATATGGGAGAATGTTGGGGAGAAGGAACTGCTACTTTTATGATCTTAGGTAATATTTGTACGCGTTCATGTGGTTTCTGTGGAGTAAAAACGGGACGTCCAGAAACTGTAGATTGGGATGAACCGGATAAAGTAGCTCGATCTATTAAATTGATGAACATCAAGCACGCCGTATTAACTAGTGTTGACCGTGATGATTTAAAAGATGGAGGATCTATTATTTGGGCAGAAACCGTAAAAGCTGTTCGACGCATCAGTCCTGGTACAACTATGGAGACGCTAATTCCTGACTTTCAAGGAGAGGAACGCTTATTAGATCGAATCTTAGAAGTTTCTCCAGAGGTTATTTCACACAATATGGAAACGGTTCGCCGCTTAACAAGAGAAGTGCGCATTCAAGCCAAATACGATCGAAGTTTAGCTGTGCTAAAATACCTGAAAGACAATGGTGCAAAGCGCACTAAATCGGGAATCATGCTTGGATTAGGTGAAACGGAGGAAGAGGTCATCCAAACGATGCACGACTTAAAAGCAGTAGGTTTAGATGTTTTAACGATCGGTCAATATTTACAACCGAGTAAAAAACACTTACCAGTAAAAGAATTCATCACACCTGAGCAATTCAAAAAATACGAAGAAATTGGGTTAGAATTAGGATTCAGACACGTTGAAAGTGGAGCGCTTGTACGTTCTTCTTACAAAGCTCAAAAACATATTTTATAATTATAATATAGATGGTCGCTTTTGAGCGACCATCTGCTTTTACAACCAATGAAAAATATTAAAGTTGCGATTAATGGATTTGGACGCATTGGCCGAAACCTTTTCAAGTTACTACTCAACCATCCTCTCATTGAAGTTGTGGCTATAAATGATTTAGCTGATGTGCAAACCATGGCACATTTACTCAAATACGACAGTATTCACGGTATCTTACAAGCGGATGTTAGGTATGATGCCAATCATCTCATCGTCAATCAACAAAAAATACCGTACTTCAGTACAAAGGAAATAGCAAACTTACCTTGGGCTTCTTTAAACGTAGACTATGTTGTAGAAGCAACAGGAAAAAGAAAAACGACGGCATTATTACAGGAACATATAACACAAGGCGCGAAGCGTGTTATTCTATCCGTTCCACCAGAAGACAACGAGATAAAAACCATTGTTTTGGGTGTAAACGAAGAGATTTTAACAGGGGAAGAGCAAATCATATCCAATGCGAGTTGTACCACAAATAATGCTGCTCCAATGGTTAAGATCATCAAGAAGTTATGTGGAATGGAGCAAGCTTATATTACAACAGTTCATTCCTATACAACCGATCAAAGCTTACACGATCAACCGCATAAAGATTTGAGAAGAGCACGTGGTGCCGCACAATCTATCGTTCCAACTACTACTGGAGCAGCCAAAGCCTTAACGAAGATTTTCCCAGAATACGAAGGGAAAATTGGCGGTGGCGGGATTCGCGTACCCGTTCCAGACGGATCTTTAACGGATATTACCTGCTACGTAAAAAGAGCGATTACAATTGAAGAAATTAACCAAGCGTTTAAAGATGCTGCAGAAAATGAACTAAAAGGAATCTTAGCTTATACAGAAGATCCAATTGTTTCTGTTGATATTATTGGCAACACCCATTCCTGTCTATTTGATGCGCAATTAACTTCAGTACTAGATCGCATGGTCAAAGTTGTAGGATGGTATGATAATGAGATTGGTTATTCCTCGCGTTTGATTGATCTGATTCTCTACTTCAACACAATCAAAAAAGACTAGTATGAAATGGGATGCCGAACTGAAGTTAATTGAAGAACTCTTCCAAAGTATGGATTTGGACGTACGCGAACAATGGGGAACAACGATTTATTATCACAATCAGGAAATGGTCGTTGCAGCAGGTGGTTTTAAAAATTACTTTAGCATTTGGTTTTACAAAGGAGTTTTTCTCCAAGATACACAGCAAAAATTAATCAATGCACAAGAAGGGAAAACCAAAGGATTGCGACAATGGAGATTTACCTCAGCACAAGAGCTAGACCTGGAACTAATTCGTCAGTATACAGAAGAAGCCATGGCAATTGCCAAACAAAAAAGAGAACTTCCTCCCAATACTTCGCCCCTTATCATCGATGCGTTATTTGCTACCGCCTTAGAAGAAGATCCTCTTTTACTAGAGAAATTTCAAGCATTAGCTCCCTACAAGCAAAAAGAATACTACGCGTATTTTGCTGAAGCAAAAAGAGAAGCGACAAAACAATCGCGTATCGCTAAAGCGATACCTTTAATACTACAGGGAAAAGGTTTAAATGACAAGTATAAAAAATAGGCATCTCAAATGAGATGCCTATTTCTTTATTATAAGTTTGTTGATTCCTTATTTTCTTTCTTGAAGTTTTTGGCTCATATCCATAGAGATAGCAGAACGCTCCATCAATAGTTTTCCTGCCATTGTTTCAACAACAACCGTTAATTCATTTAACTCAGCAATTCTTCCGTGTAAACCTGATTTAGTTATAATACGATCACCTACTTTTAGACTAGCTTCGTATTCTTTTTCTTGTTTCATCTTTTTTTGTTGCGGGCGAATCATAAAGAAATAGATTGCAACAAAAATAAGAATCATGGGTAAAAATTGTTGGATTGATTCCATAAAATAGTAAGTATTAAAAAATTAGTTTGCTGGAGAAACGTTTGCCTTAATCGTTAAGAACTCTTCCCCTTTTTCTGTATTTGTAGTTAGCGTAACAGTTTTTTGTTGTTGCCCTACTGCTCCGGTTTGGAATCTAACTTTTAATTTTGATTTCTCTCCCGGTTTAATTGGTGTTTTTTGATATTCTGGAACAGTACAACCACAAGTTGCACGAGCATCGATAATCACTAAATCTGCATTTCCTGTATTGGTAAATTCAAATTCAGTTTCTACTGCTTCATTATTTCCAATGGTTCCAAAATCGTGCGATAACGATTCAAACTCCATTGCAGGTGTACCTTGATTTACTTTTGCCGCAGCTTCTTGTTCAATTTTCGCAACGTTGTCTTCGTTAATACGACTTGACGCTTCATTCTTTTTACAAGCGGTCATGCCTAATACTGCTACACAAGACAGCATAAATACTTTTTTCATTTGCTCAGTTATTATGGTTAATTAGTCTTATAAAAGTCCTTTTCCAATTTTATTCAAACGGTCTTGCGCTTCTAGTTCTTTCGAAATATTGTCAAGTATACCGTTGATAAATATACTACTTTTTGGTGTAGAATACTCCTTTGCAAGCTCTAAATATTCATTTATCGTTACTTTTACTGGAATAGAAGAGAAACGCAACATCTCACAAATCGCCATTTTTAAGATAATAATATCAATTGTCGCAATGCGTTCTACGTCCCAATTTGGTGTTTTCCCATCGTACTCTTTCGCGAATTCAGCACCATTTAAAACCGTTCTACGGTATAAGTTCATAGCAAAGTCTTTATCCTCTGAATCTTTAAATACTTTAGGTACAAAGAAAGCCTGTTCTATATTTTTAATCTGTCTCAACTGTTTTTGAATCAACGTATTAACAACAGGTAAGTCATCTACCCAAGTTAGTTTTGTATCTTCTAAGAAATCGTATAGTTTCTCGTCTGGCGCAATGATTTCTGTGTATAAGTTCACAATAAAATCTTGATCTTCTTTAAAAGATCGCGTTGTCGATTTCATGTAGTCTTTATACAATTGACTTGCCTTTACTTCGTCTAAAATCAATTGAACGTAGTGATCTTTTCGCTGCCAGTACGTCATATTGCGTTCCTCTACTTTATTGCTAATAGAGGTAGAATTACCCAATAATGCAAGTACTTCGTTTTCGATAAATTTCTTGTTTGGATTGCGTTCTTCGTAAGTAGCTAAATGTTTTTTCTGAGAAATTTCGATATATTCTTCTTCTTTTTTTCGAATTTCTATCAGAAGGGTTAGCATTAATAAGTATAACTCTTGTATACTATCCATGCTGTGGTTTAAAAATTTCTCACCAACTTGAATTTGGTCAGAATTACTTTGGTGCAGGGCATAAAGCGTCTGCATAACCTTGATACGAATGTGTCTTCGATTTAACATGCTACTAAAGAACTTAAAATGATTTGAATTTTTATTTCAGCCGACAAAGGTAATAAATAATATTTCTTATCAAACTAAATCTTGCGATTCCTTCCTTAGATTTAACTTGATTTTACAAACTCAATCCCCACTTCATTCACAAAGAACAAAAAAACGAGGTCCTTAGACCTCGCTCTCCGATTTAATTAAAGGTATTGAATAGTGAATCTACCTCTTTGACAATACATACATGTAGGTTCAACTTGCATCTCTTTTTAATCTAAACTCGCTTTTTCTGCACGTCGATCAGCCTCTGAGACATTTTCTGCTTTTCCGAATTTCCAATACGAATAGGCATAAAGTTCGTCTTTCGTCCAATTTTTCTCCTTGCGCAAAAAGTTTCGCAATAGTTTTACCGTAGAGAACTCCGCAGCTACATAAGCGAATTTATCCACCATATCTCCTTGTTCTTCAATATAGGTTACTGCCTTTTCCGCTAACACCGTACTTTGTCCGGGTGTTGGATTGATGATCCACTCCATCACAGCATTAGCCTTTGTAGGTAAAACTTGAATATCCTCTTTCGTTTCTACTTCTATAAACACCTGTGTCTGTACTCCTTCTGGTAAATCCTCTAAAATTGCTCCTAAAACGGGAATTGCCGTAGCATCACCTACTAAAATATAGCGATTTGCTTTCGGGTACAACTCAGCAGTTTCTGTTCCCATTGCCACACCTAACTCTGCTCCTATAGGCGCTTGAATCGCCCATTTAGATGCAGGTCCTTCATCCCCATGCGCCACAAAATCAACATATAGTTCATTTCTCTCCAAATCAATTCCTCGGTGCGTATACGTTCGAACACTCGGACGAATCGCATCATCCATCGGCACCCATTGTCCTTTTTCAAAATCAAACTCGGGCAAATGAACCTGATCACAGCCTTCTGGAGCTAAAAATATTTTATTATTTACGCCTATCGTTGTTTGACTGAATTTTTGTGTATCACCACCTTCCAAGGTAATGCGTATATAATGGGGAGTAATATAAGTTCTGTTCTTTAGTTTAAATATTCCTCGATCTACCGTCTTCTTAGCCATATATCTTTAGTTTATATAAGTCTCATTATCTTCTTGTTCAAGAACAAATATAGTTCTTTTAAATTAGATTAAGTACAAACAATGTATTCACTCATCAAATAATCCAATACAATCCTTTTTTCGTCCATCCCTATCTTCACCATAAAAGGCTTAACAACATCCTAAAACCGAAAAATGTTTTTCCCTTCATTAGATTAATTTCTATTTTTGCTAAAAATTAAAAACACACATGTTAATTATTGGAATTGCAGGGGGAACAGGAAGTGGTAAAACAACCGTAGTTCACCAAATAATGAACGAACTACCTGAAACAGAAGTAGGTATCATATCACAAGACTCATATTACAAAGCGACAGACAACTTGAGTTTAGAAGAGCGCACCCTGATCAATTTTGACCACCCTAGGTCTATTGATTTTGATCTTTTGGTTCAACATTTAAAGGAATTAAAAGAAGGAAATAGTGTTAATCAACCTGTTTATTCGTTCGTTAAACACAATAGAACAGATGATTATATCCTTACGCATCCGCGAAAAGTGATGATTGTTGAAGGCATTCTAATTTTGTGCAATCCTGAGCTAAGAGAACTATGTGATATTAAGATTTTTGTACATGCAGATTCTGATGAGCGATTAATCCGTCGATTAAAACGAGATATTGCAGAACGCGGACGCGATATGATGGAAGTTTTAAATCGCTATCAAAGTACGTTGAAACCCATGCACGATCAGTTCATCGAGCCCTCAAAAGCCTATGCTGATATCATTATTCCAAACGATACATACAATACCGTAGCAATTGATATTGTTCGTACTGTAATTAATGAGAAAATAGGTTAACTTTATACCACATAAATCATAAGGCCAATGGATTCTAAAAGTATGCTTCGCAAATTACGATACATCCGAATAGTAAAAAACCCGTTTTTTCTAATAACCATTGGTTTTATTGTTTGGATCGTTTTTTTTGACAGTTACTCTCTTGTCGAACACCATACAATTGATCAAGAAATTGACAAATTAGAGGAAAGAAGAGAGTACTTTCAAGGAGAGATTGACAAGGATAAGCAATCCATCAAAAACTTGAAAGATGGAGATGCAATAGAGAAATACGCAAGAGAAAAATATTACATGAAGCGAGACAATGAAGATATATATATCATCGAATTTGATACCTTACCTTCAAAGTAAACCTGACAATTAAATACCATGAATAACTCACTTTTCGACGAATTTAATTCTATTCCATCCAAGCAATGGAAAAATAGAATTCAATACGAACTAGATGGAGCCGATTACAACGAAACCTTAGTTTGGGAAAGTGTAGAAGGTATAAAAGTACGTCCCTTCTACCATGGAGATGATAGTCAAACAGTTGCTGTTTCGACACAAACTTCACCATGGCAGATACTACATCCCATTTATGTTCAAGATGTAGAAAAAACCATACTCAATGCTAAAGCCATTCTGCAAAAAGGAATAGAGAGTCTCTACTTTACTGTACCCCATACCAACATTGATTTGGAACAGTTGCTTCGTGCTTTACCAAAAGAAATTGTGTATTTTTTTAGGTGTTCTTTCTTAGAAGAGGCCCACTTAAAAAAGTTTATCCGTTGGGCAGAACAACAACAGTACACCATTCATATCCTTGTAGATCCCATCCACCAATTGCTGTCAGATGGCAACTGGTTTCACCAGGTCGAACAGGATTTCAAAATACTCGAGTCCCTCGTTGTTGCACATCCTTCAGTAAACATCGTTATTGACACCAAGCGATATCAAAATGCAGGAGCCAATATCATCCAGCAGGTAGCTTATGCCTGCAGCCATTTCAATGAGTATCTCACCCGATTAACTGCTATCAAACAGCCAATTTTTGTTGAAGTAGCCTTGGGATCAAACTATTTCTTTGAAATAGCAAAACTCAAAGCATTGCGCATTCTATTTGACCTAATTGGGCAGGAATACAAAGAACACCAATTGGATTATAAAATTATTGCCATGCCTACAAAGCGAAACAAAACCGTTTATGCTTCTAAAATCAATCAAATGCGAACTGCTACAGAATGTATGAGTGCTGTATGGGGTGGGGCGGATTATATCAGTCCTTTGCCTTTTGATTTTTTGCATCGAAAAGACAACTTCGCTAGTCAGGAAATGGCTCGAAACCAATTGTTGATACTTAAAAATGAATGTTCTACTACCGCGGTTAACAACCCGACAGATGGCACGTATTACATCGACTACCTATCCAAGCAAATAGCAGAAAAAGCATTGGATATTTTCAAGCAAATAGAGAAAGCTGAAGGCCTTATTACCTCCTTGCACCAAGGAACTATTCAGCGCAAGATAGAGGAAGCGGCAACTAAAGAACAAGAATTGTTTCAAGCGAATCAAGAGGTTTTAGTGGGGATCAATTCGCTAACAAGTGCTAGAGAACAACTCCACGACCAAATGGAGCTCTATCCTTTTGTCAAACAAAATCCACGCAAAACACTCATTATACCGCTCATTGAACGACGCCTAGCTGAATTGGAAGAACAAAGAAGATTAACAGCAGAAACTAAATAAGCTTATCGTATGAAAAGAAAGGATTTACAACATTTGAACTTGAATTCTACTTCATTCAATACAGCACCCAAGTCTTCTACTCACACTGTTATTGAAGGAATAGACATCCGACAAAATTATTCGGCAAAAGACGTTGAAGCTATAGAACTTGATTTTGCAGCGGGATTTGCACCTTTTGTAAGGGGAATTTCTCCTTTAATGTATGTACAACAACCGTGGAATAGTGAACTTCTACCTGCTACCAATGCGTTAGAAGCTGGTAATATTTCCTATCGCAAGCAACTTGCATTAGGACAAAAGAACCTTCTTTTTGATCTATCTTCCCAAACGACAGCCGGCAGTTTCACCATTGATACCGTAGAGGATTTAAACGTTCTTCTAGCGCAATTGCCTTTAGCTAAAATAACGGCTACTATTCGCACCAACGAAGCACTTCTTCCTTTACTAGCCCAATATTTTGTTGCTGCACAAGAGCAGGGAATAGACCCCAAGCTTTTACATGGAAATTTGCAATATGATGCGCTCGATTTTACCGATGAGTCCGCTCCTCTTTTACAAAAAGCGATTCTTGATAGCTTAGTTTATACCTCACAGTATATGCCAAATTTCAAGATCCTCTCTCTTTCAAACAGCTCTTTAAAAGAGAGAAATAGTACTGCTGCTCAAGAAATTGCCTATAGTTTAGCGCAAGGACTAGCCTTAGTTACGGCTGGTGTACAAGCCCAACTTCCTCTTGATTACGTGGCCTCACAAGTTGTTTTTTCTTGGACCGTTGGAGTGAATCACTTCATGGAAATAGCGAAGATGAGAGCAGCCCGCTTGCTTTGGGCAAAATTGATTCGTCGATTTGAGCCGAAAAACGAACAAACCCTTGCGTTAAGCATTCAAGCTCAAACTCAAACTTGGGGAACGGAACCTACGGGAGATTTAACACGAACTATGGTAGCGTCAACAGCAGCCATTTTTGGGGGGACACAAGCACTTTCCCTAGCGTTTGATCATCCTTCTTATGGGGAGCATACCGCATTACAACTTCACAAATTTATCCAAGAAGAGATGAAAGCAACCAAAACAGTAGACCCTTGGGCAGGGAGTTACTATGTAGAACACACGACGTTAACCCTTGCAGAACAAGCTTGGAATATTTTAGCGACTATTGATCCTACGGATCCTATCGCTCACCTTGTTTCACAAACTGTACCCCAGAAAGAATCAAGTCAACAACAAATCGCCGATACAACATCCCCTAGGGATCCGATACAAGCGCAACGCTTAGCTTCCGTAAAGGCACAACGCAACATCAAAAAAGTAGAAGCAGCATTGGCTCGGTTGACCCAAGCAGCCACCCAGTCTACTTCTAATTTATTCGCTTTAGCTATTGAAGCCGCAAGAGAAAGAGCAACTACTGAAGAGATTCAACGCGCTCTGCTTTCAAAATAAACTAACAAACTAATAAACAATACATTAAAAATATTAATCCCGCCTTTTTTAAGCGGTATTTCGTTAGTTCTCTTCAAATCGCGTACCTTTGTAAGATTATATAAATAGCGATTATGACATTTGAAGATTTACAGCTTACTAAAAATATTCTACGCGCCATTGGAGAGCTTGATTATCAAACCCCAACTCCTATTCAGCAAAAAGTAATTCCCCTCGTTTTACAAGAAAAGGATGTCATTGGTTGCGCCCAAACAGGTACGGGAAAAACGGCTGCTTTTGCCATGCCTATTCTCCACTATTTACACCGATTAGGAAACACAAAACGCACCAAAAATGCTCGTGTATTAGTCGTTACCCCTACAAGAGAATTAGCCCAGCAAATTGCAGATAACTTTACGTTATACGCTAAATATACCAATGCTACCCTAATGACCATATACGGTGGTGTTTCCAGTAAACCTCAAATTGAACAATTAAATAAAGGAGCTGATATTATTATTGGTACGCCTGGTCGTTTGTTGGATTTATACAAACAAAAACACCTCAATTTAGATCATCTTCACTTTTTAGTACTTGATGAAGCAGATTTGATGTTGGATATGGGATTCATTGACGACGTAAAAAAAATCATTCAAGTTACACCTGATACAAGACAGACTTTGTTGTTTTCGGCCACTATGCCACTGCCTATTCGCGAGTTGGCTCACGTTTTTTTGAAAAAACCAGAATACGTTGCTGTAGATGCAATCTCTTCTAGTGCTAAGACCGTAAAACAACAGGTGTATTTTGTTGAAAAAGGAGAAAAGAAAAAACTCTTGTATCACATCATCCGCAATCAAAAATTAAGTGATGTATTGGTATTTACGAGAACTAAACACGGAGCCGATGCTGTTGTAGAAGCCCTACAAAAAAACGGCGTTCATGCAGCTTCTTTTCACGGTGATAAATCGCAAAACTTGAGACAAGAAGCCTTGGATAGTTTCAAGAAAAAAGAAATTAAAGTATTAGTTGCAACGGATATTGCAGCACGCGGTATTGATATTGACTCGCTTCCTATTGTGATCAATTACGATTTACCCAATATTCCGGAAACTTTTGTACACCGTATTGGCCGTACGGGAAGAGCTGGGAATGAAGGATTAGCTATTTCTTTCTGTGATAAGTCAGAAAAAACGTATTGGGAAGCCATTGTCAAGTTTACACGTACGCAACCTAAAACCATTTCGGATCACCCTTTCCCATGGAAAGAAGAACCGAAAAAAGGAGAAGCTGCACCTAAAAAAGACTATAGAAACAAGTCTAAAAATGCAAATTCGCGTAAATCAGAAAATTCAAAAAAGAATAAAAAACGCTGGTACTAATACCGTTTAATTCCCCAACATGAAAAAAATAATCCTTGGCATAGGAATCGGAAGTGCCCTTGTTCTACTTTTTATTTGGATAGCGAATATCCAAGTATCATCCAGTACCAAATCGCAGCTTTTTGATGCCGTTGATCCGATTCCCTACAACAAAGTGGGCTTAGTGTTAGGAACGGCAAAGCAATTGAATAGCGGCCAACTCAACTATTACTTCACCTATAGAATCGAAGCTGCTGCAAAGTTATATCACGCAGGTAAAATTAGTTTTATTGTCGTGAGTGGAGACAATAGTCACACAGGTTACAACGAGCCAAGAGACATGGAAAAAGCGCTAATTGAGCAAGGTGTTCCTAAAGATCATATCTATTTGGACTATGCAGGCTTTCGAACCTTAGACTCTGTTTACCGCATGAAAGCTATTTTCAATGAGGATTCTTTTACGATTATCTCTCAGTCTTTTCACAATGAAAGAGCTGTGTATATAGCAAATCACTTGCAATTAAAAACAGTTGGATTCAACGCTCAAGATGTGACGCGTAAATATGGTTTTAAAACCTTACTACGTGAAAAATTTGCTCGAGTAAAAGTATTACTCGATAATTTAATCAATAAAAAACCAAAATATTTAGGCCCACAAATCCTCATTGGAGAAGGTCTAAAACAAGAAAAAGTCGATTAATTACTCGACTTTTTTCTTGTTTTTTCTAGTAAGTGAACAAGTGCCAAATTTGAGTGACGATAAAGCATACGACTAAACCGAAGACGATCGGCATAATAGAAGCAACTGTCGTCCATTTTACACTGTTTGTTTCTTTGTATATGGTGTATATAGTTGTACTACAAGGATTGTGTAACAAACTAAACAACATCAGGTTAACCCCTGTTAACGTAGTCCATCCCGCCATTTGTAAAATGGTTGCGATTTCGCCATCCGACACTTCAAACATAACACCAGCACCTTCGCCAATAGCAGCATCTCCTAACACCATGGCTGTCAGCATTAATATAGTCGGAATAACAATCTCATTGGCTGGAATAGCTACGATATACGCTAATAAGATCACGCCATTCAAACCGATAAGCATCGCAAAAGGATTCATTCCTTCAATCATCCACAACGCCATACTTTTATCTGCAATGTCAATATTACACACCAACCAGATAACTGCACCCGCTGGAGCGGCAAACACAATGGCACGCCAAAGCACGATAAGCGTTCGATCAATTAAGGAAGTATAAATGGTTTGCCATACTTTCGGAGGGCGATAAGGCGGTAATTCTAACGTAAAGAATGAAGATTCTCCTTTTAGCATAGTTTTCGATAACAACCAAGACGTAAAAAAGGTAAATGAGATTCCTAGAACCACAATACCTACAACCGCTAGTGTTGACACTGTAGGAGCCAAATATTTAGGAACCAAGGCACCAATAAAAATAGTAGCCATTAAAATTTGTGTTGGCCAACGTCCATTACACAGTGAAAAGTTATTGGTTATAATAGCGATTAACTTCTCACGAGGACTATTGATAATACGCGTAGCAACAACACCTGCCGCATTACAACCAAATCCCATACTCATGGTTAACGCTTGTTTCCCGTGTGCTCCTGCTCCTTTAAAAATTCGATCGAGATTGAACGCTACCCGAGGTAAATAGCCAAAATCTTCTAAAAGCGTAAACAGCGGAAAGAAAATGGCCATAGGAGGTAACATCACAGCGATTACCCAAGCTGTTGCTAAATAAATTCCGTCAATTAAGAAACCTGACAACCACCAAGGAAAATGTAAACTTGTTGCTCCTTCTTTCAAAAAGGGATACAGCTGATCTAACAAAAGATAAGACAACGCACTAGAAGGGTAATTGGATCCAATAATCGTCAACCACAATATTCCACCTAGCATCACAAGCATTAGGGGAAATCCCCATCGCTTACTCGTTACCACCTTATCTATAGCGCGATCCAGACGAAAAGCACGTTGGTTATCATCAACCTGAACACGCCCTTTTACAAGAGTAGAAACTTGTGAAAAGATTGCTCCTGCTACATTATCAGAATAATCCAATCCTAAAGCTTCTTGGTATTTTTTAGCTTTGACAACAATCGGTTGAATTTGTTGTTCGGTTACAGCAGCAGACAATGTTCCGCTACTTAAAGCCGCTTCAATACTTGGATCTTGCTGAATTAAACGCATGGCAATCCAAGATACGCTAGGTAAATTAGGATCAATAGCTTTTAAGTCTGAGGCAATAGCTTGAACAGCCTTTCTAGAATCTCCAGAAATTCCAGTAATATTCTTTTGTTCTGCTACAAATTTTCCCTTAGCAACCTGATCAATAGCATGCAGTAAATCGGAGATCCCCTCCTTATTACGCGCAGAAGTTGGGATAACAGGCACGCCGAGATCTCGAGATAATCCGCGAACATCTATCTCTACGCCATGTCGTTTAGCCTCGTCCATTAAATTCAAACAAACGACAACTTTGGTTGTGATTTCTTGAATCTGCACTACTAAACTCAAATGTCGTTCCAATCGTCCCGCATCAACTACAACTACCGTAACATCAGGTTCACCAAATAAAATAAAATCGCGAGCAACTTCTTCATCTTCTGAAGTAGACATCAGTGAATAGGTACCTGGCAAATCGACCAAACGATACGTCTGATCACTGTACAAGAAGCTTCCTTCTGCACGTGTCACTGTTTTACCTGGCCAATTTCCTGTATGTTGTTTTAATCCCGTAAGGGCATTAAATATTGTACTTTTTCCTGTGTTGGGATTTCCTGCTAAAGCAACGACATAATCGTATTTACCCGATATATTACCCAGCTTTTTTAAATCAGCTGATTGGTTTAAATCACATAGCTCACAGGCAGAATTTGTCTTCATATCCTTTCCTTTCTTCTATAATTAATCCTCTGCCTCAAGTAAAACCATAGCGGCATCCTCTTTGCGCAAAGAAATAATAGTGTTGTATATGATATACGCTACTGGATCTTTTAATGGACTTATGCTGTGCACTCCTATTGTTGCTCCAGCGACAAATCCCAAATCTAGAAAACGCTGATGCACTTCTCTCGGGCAATCTTTTGCAATTCCCTTGATCAGGCCTTTATCCCCCAATTTTAAATCCGATAAATTCATACACTTCTTTTTGTTTAGATGTACAAAATTACAAAATTAGACAAGCCTAACAATAAATTTAGCGTAATTTATAATTTTTAAAAATAGTGCAGAACCAAAAATTAGATTTACCAGAAGGCTAAAACAAGGTATAACACCTCTAGCCCTTGGAAGCAGTTACTTCTACAAAGGCTATACGAACAACGATAAAATAGCGCTATTAAATGGCTTTAAAGGCATTTTCGAATGGAACACGATGAACTAAGCTTCGACCTAAAGTTACTTCGTCTGCATATTCTAATTCATCTCCAACAGCAATCCCACGAGCAATTGTCGAAGTGATCACCTCGCAATCCTTGATTTGCTTGTAAATAAAAAAGTTGGTCGTATCTCCATCCATGGTTGAACTCAAAGCAAAAATCAACTCTTTAACACCTCCGGTTTTTACTTTTTCTACGAGTGATTGAATGTTCAGCTGACTGGGACCTACTCCGTCAATTGGTGATATTTTTCCTCCTAACACATGGTAAATGCCCTTATACAATTGCGTATTTTCTAAAGCCATGACATCACGCACGTCTTCGACCACACAAATAATCTGTTGATCTCGAGCGGGATTTAAACAAATCTCACAGATTTCTGCATCTGAAATATTATGGCAACTCGAACAATAGATAATCTCTTGGCGCATCTTGTCCAAAGCGTGAACGAGACGCGAAGTTTGTTCTTCTGGTTGTTTCAATAAGTGCAAAGCCAATCGCAAAGCAGTACGCTTACCAATTCCAGGTAGTTGCGAAATTTCTTCTACTGCTTTTTCTAATAATTTTGAAGGAAAATCCATGGCACAAAGATATAAAATATACAACTATTTCCCATGCCTTTATCTAAAGTACAAAGTCACTTTTAGCTTTCTTCTTTCTGTAGATAATAGCATTTGAACTCTCCTTATAACTCCAACTCTTTTCCACAAGGAAGATAGGTCTGAATAACTAAAATTTACTTACTTTTGATTTTATACAACATCAAAAATAACTTGTGCAATGACGCCACTAACTATCATTATCATTATCGCTGTTTACTTTGGACTACTGATTTCCATCTCTCATCTAACGAGTAAAAAAGACAGCAGTAATGAGGCTTTTTTTAGTGCGAACAAAAATGCAAAATGGTATTTAGTTGCTTTCGGAATGATTGGAACAGCATTATCTGGCGTAACTTTCATCTCTGTACCGGGAGAAGTAGGCTCACCCAATGGAGAACAGTTTAAATATTTTCAGTTTATCTTGGGAAATGCTGTTGGTTTTATTATCACCGCTTCCGTTTTACTTCCACTCTACTACAAATACAACCTGGTTTCTATTTATACCTATATTGAAAAAAAATTGGGTTTTTACAGCTATAAAAGTGCAGCATCTATCTTTTTATTGAGTAGAACGATAGGATCTGCCTTTCGTCTATATTTGGTCGTTATTGTACTACAACGCTACGTATTTGACTATTTTGGTATTCCCTTTTTTGCTACCGTACTCATTGCCCTTCTACTCATCTATGCCTACACCTATAAAGGAGGTTTAAAAACCATTATTATTACTGATTCTCTACAAACCTTTTTCTTGGTAGCTTCTGTAATTTTGACCATCATTTTTATTTGCCACCAATTGGATTTATCAGCTATTCAAGCTTTTGAGGAAGTAAAAAACAGCAACTACTCTAAGGTCTTTTTCTTTGAAGATTTTATGGGTAGCCGTTATCACTTCATCAAACAGTTCTTAGGAGGTATTTTTGTAACCGTTGCGATGGTAGGCCTGGATCAAGATTTGATGCAAAAAAACTTGAGTTGCAAGAACATTAAAGAAGCACAAAAAAACATGTACTCTTTTACGGGAATATTCGTACTTGTCAATCTCCTTTTCTTGGGGATTGGAGCATTACTTTATATCTATGCCAACAACCAAGGGATTGAGGTACCCTTTGATGCAATTACCCAAAAACCGAGAACCGACTTACTGTTTCCTGAAATTGCCTTCAATCACTTGTCTGTCATTCCCGCTGTAGTTTTCTTATTGGGATTAACCGCAGCCACTTTCGCAACCACGGATTCTGCTTTGACAGCTCTTACCACTTCTTTCTGTATTGACTTCTTACACATGGATAAACAAAAAGATAATCCCGCAAATGTTTGGAAGAGAAAACTCGTTCACTTTGGCTTCTCTATCCTTATGTTTTTAGTGATTATACTTTTCAATGCCATCAATGATGCTTCTGTAGTGAGTATGATTTTTAAAATAGCTTCATATACCTATGGTCCACTATTGGGCTTATTTAGCTTTGCCATTTTCTTTAAAAATCGCCAAGTGAAGGACAAACTCGTTCCTTATATTTGCCTACTAGCGCCTTTTGCAACGCTGTGGTTTAGCAATCACTCAAGTACGCTTTTAAACGGTTATGTTTTCGATAACGAATTAATCGTAGTCAATGCGCTAATCACACTTGTTTTACTGTTGTGTATTAGTTCGAAATCAAAATTGATTCGTGCGTAACAAAACAAGGGTACAAGCTTCTTCGTATCCAATATTATTTTTGATTAACTGCTTGTAAAAATCTGGATTTTCAGTTCCTGGATTAAAAATTACCCTATTGGGTTTCAATTGAATAATATAAGAGTAAAATTCCTCTTGCCGTTGGGGGTTTAAATATAAACTCACCGTATCTATATCGTTGTACGGTTGCACTTCCGTTTCAATTGCAACATCTACAACTTGTCCCTTTCTCAATCCATGAGCCACTACTTCGTGTCCATATTCACGTAACATACGGATAGCTTGATTGGAATAGCGCTCCTCCTTCATAGAAGCACCAAGTACGATTGTTTTCTTCATACTGCTTTAATTATTGCTTTACATTTAAATATACTAATTTATCTTAAATAAAACAATAATGCCTCATCTTTAAAATTTCATCTAAATAAAATCATAACACAATGATAAAAATCATGTTTTTATACTAAAACAATAAATACATTTGTTCTAGTATAATTGTAATACAGAAAACTATGAAAAAGCTATTTCTATCAGTATTAGGAGCTGTTTTATTAATGGGTAATACAGCAACTGCTCAAGAAACACCAACAAACGAGAAAGAATCGTACAAATGGCAAGTACGCCTAAGAGGTGTAGGAGTGATTCCTCACAATAGAGCTGACATTAGCACGATTGGAGGGCAAATAGATGTGAATAACAACTTTATTCCTGAGCTTGACTTTACGTATTTCTTTACAGAAAACATTGCAGCTGAATTAATCTTAGGAACATCGAGACATACAGTGGGAACTTTAGGTTCTGATTTAACTGCTGTAGATAAAGGTTCTGTAGCTAATGTAGACTTAGGTAGTGTATGGTTATTACCTCCTACGTTAATGGTACAATACCACTACCCTGTAACTAGCAATTTCAAACCTTATGTAGGGGCTGGGGTAAACTACACCATTTTCTACAACGAAAAATCGGGAGCTGCGAAAGGCATTTCCTATGACAATAAATTTGGTTGGGGATACCAATTCGGATTTGACATTGACATCACAGATAAATTCTTCATCAACGTTGACTTCAAAAAATTATTCTTGAAAACAGACGTAACGGTAGATGCTACAAATTTAAATCCAACAGGACAACAATTAGATATCCCTGCTAAAGTAAAAATCGACCCTATGTTGATTGGTTTTGGTGTGGGGATGCGTTTTTAAATCATTCAATTAATTTTTTTTTTCATAAGTGTTCCTGATCCCAAGAGATTAGGAACATTTTTTTTGCTCTTTGTTTTTATCGATCTTTGTCTACCAAGTACAAAGCCACACAATACATGGATCAACCAATTACCTTTAAAGGGATTAACAGACTTGCTATACCAGCTATTTTTTCAGGAATATCTGAATCGATCATTACCTTAACAGATATTGCCATTGTGGGTAATATCAAAGAAAACAGCGTTGAAGCTTTAGGCGCTGTAGGGTTAGTTGGCTCCTTCTTATCGGCTATTATCTGGGTAGTCGCCCAGACCAAAACCTCTCTTTCTGCTACCGTATCCCAACATTACGGTTCAAATCGACTTACGGTAATCAAAACACTAATCCCTCAAGCCATCTTATTCAATTTTGCTTTGAGCGTTTTTTTGTTTTTAACTACTACCTTTTTTGTACACGAAATTTTTACGGCATACAATGCAGAAGGATTATTGCTTACCTATGCGAAGGAATACTACCTAATTCGAGCATGGGGCTTTCCTTTAACACTAATTACCTTTGCTTTATACGGCATATTTAGGGGATTGCAAAACACAATTTGGGCAATGAAATGTAGTCTAACAGGAGCTGCTCTTAATGTTGTTCTCACCTATATTCTCGTTTACGGAATAGAGGGATTTATCCCGGCGTTTCACATCAAAGGCGCCGCCTATGCCAGTATAGTAGCTCAAACCGTTATGCTTATTATGGCTTTTTACTACTTCTTCAAGTACACCCCTTTTTCCATGCGATTAAGCAAAAACATCAATCCTACGTTAAAGCCATTTATTAGTATGAGCTTTAATTTTATCATTAGAACCGCTACCTTAAACGTAGCCATATACTTAGCCAATGCCTATGCAACAGGTTACGGAAAAAGCTTTATCGCTGCACAAAGTATCCTAATGAATATTTGGCTCTTCTTTTCCTTTTTTATTGATGGTTATGCAACAGCCGGAAATGCCATGGCTGGAAAACTTTTTGGTGAACGCAACTACACAGCCATGTGGCAAATGAGCAAAGCCATTAGTAGATATGCTAGTATTATCTCCATTATACTCATTGCCATTTGCTTTGCCTTTTACGAACAAATTGGTCTATTATTCAATCAAGACCCAGAGGTAATTCTCGTTTTCACTTCTGTTTTTTGGATTATTTTATTAGTACAACCCATCAATTCCCTCGCCTATATTTACGATGGTATATTCAAAGGTATGGGCGATGCTAAATTCCTGAGAAACAACTTGATCTTTGCTACTTTTTGTGGTTTTCTACCTACATTACTCCTCTTAGACTATTTTGGTTTTCAATTGTACAGCGTTTGGCTTGCCTTCGCCGTTTGGATGTGCTGCAGAAGTTTTCCGTTGATGTATACTTTTAAAAAGAAATATGTAGAAAAAGGTTAACTTTTTTCGTTCGTTGTTCGTTGATTTTCGTTTAAAGAAAAGTTCATCTTTTTTAGAAAAATCTACCGTTCACCGTTAACTAATGTAGCAGTGTTGCAAACTTGATTCCCTCCTATTTATATTGTACAGAAGTACTTAACTTTGTATGTAGAATAAATATAAATAGATATGATACATCAAGATAAAAACAGTTGTTGCAATTCAAAACTTGAATTCAGCAATAAAACACCCCATAAACACGATCACAAGCACGACCATGACGACCATAGTCATGATGATCACGACCACAATCACGGTGAAATGAGTAGCAAGTACGCTATTGGATTTAGTATTGTGATGTTTTTCTTGGGTGTGCTCTTTGCCAATATACTTAAAGCCGAATGGTTTGTCAACAACCCAACACTTCGTGTACTATGGTATCTAGCAGCTTACGTTCCTGTTGGGTTACCTGTTCTCAAAGAAGCTTTTACACTCTTACGTAAAAAAGATTTCTTTAATGAGTTCTCCTTGATGGGGATTGCTACTTTAGGTGCCTTTGCCATTGGAGAGTATCCTGAGGCGGTGGCGGTAATGCTATTTTACACCATTGGAGAAATGTTTCAAGAGTCGGCTGTTAACAAAGCGAAAGGAAATATTAAAGCACTCTTAGATATTCGTCCCAATGAAGCAAGTGTGTTTAGAAACAATTCCTTCACTGTTGTCAATCCAGAGGAAGTAGGTATCGGAGAACGCATTCAAGTCAAAGTAGGAGAAAAAATCCCATTAGATGGTGAACTTCTTTCTGACAAAGGGAGTTTCAATACCGCAGCACTCACAGGAGAAAGTAAACCTTCTACCTATAAAAAAGGAGAAACTGTACTAACAGGGATGATCAACTTAGAGCAAGTAATCGAAATTCAAACAACCAAGTTATACCAAGACAGTTCCCTGGCAAAAATACTAGAAATGGTACAGGAAGCTAGTGCTCGTAAAGCACCGACAGAATTGTATATTCGAAAATTTGCCAAAATTTATACTCCCATTGTATTCTTTCTAGCTGTACTCCTAACCCTTGTTCCTTTCTTTTTCTTAGGTGATGCTTATGTCTTCACCCAATGGCTAGAACGAGCGTTGGTTTTCTTGGTTATTTCTTGCCCTTGTGCTTTGGTTATTTCAGTTCCTTTGGGGTATTTTGGAGGAATTGGAGCTGCTTCTAGAAATGGAATTCTATTTAAGGGATCTAATTTCTTAGAACTAATGGCAAAGCTCGATGTGGTTGTCATGGATAAAACAGGAACCTTAACAGAAGGCGTTTTTAAAGTTCAAAAAGTAGAGACTACACTTCCAAAAGACCAATTTGTTCAACTGGTGGCTGCTATTGAAAAACAATCAACACATCCCATTGCTAAAGCCATAGTAGAGGCTTATCCAACAGATTTAGTAGCTGATAATGTAAGAGAAATCTCAGGTAAAGGATTAGCTGGTGTGATTGATGGTCAAGAGATATTAGTCGGAAATGCGGCATTACTCACCCATTTCAATATTGCTTTTCCCAATGAAATACACGATATCGTTGAGAGTATCGTTGTCGTTTCAATAGGGAATTCTTATGCGGGTTACATCACTATTGCAGATGAAATTAAAACTGACGCTAAGGAAGCTATTCGCCTAATGAAATCTATGGGGGTACAAAAAACGGTAATGCTCAGTGGAGATAAAGATACTATTACCCAGAAGGTAGCTAAAGAAACAGGAATTGATGTCGCACTAGGAGGATTGCTTCCTGAAGGAAAAGTTGAAGAGGTAGAAAAATTAAAAAAAGAACACCCTACGAGTTCTATTGCTTTTGTAGGAGATGGAATCAATGACGCTCCAGTATTAGCGTTAAGTGACGTAGGTATTGCCATGGGTGGTTTAGGTAGTGATGCTGCGATTGAAACAGCTGATGTTGTTATTCAAACGGATCAACCTTCTAAAATAGCAACTGCTATACACATCGGTAAAGAAACCCGTAAAATTGTGATTCAAAACATTACGCTTGCTCTAGTTATCAAGGTTATAGTATTGATCCTAGGTGCTGGTGGAATCGCCACCATGTGGGAAGCTGTCTTTGCAGACGTAGGTGTTGCTTTACTTGCTATCTTAAACGCCGTGAGAATTCAAAATATGAAATTTATTTCCTCTACTTCATAAGCTAAAAACGTCCTATGGTATAGGACGTTTTTTTTATCTAGCCTTGTCTATAAGCAATATATGCACCGATGCCTATACCAATAAGAAACAGTTTAAAAGCAAAACGAAGGTTATGCTGTTTACTAAAAGACCCTTGTTTTATTTTCATATTCATCCAATGTTTACAATATTATTATTCTTCTGTTGTCATTTTAAACTGATCCAACGTTTCTTTTATCTGTTTGAAGTATCGTCCATATAATCGCTTGATCCAATATTTACAAACAAAAAAAACAAAAAAGCATAGACCTATTAAATAAAGTACAAACCACCAATGAGTAAACAACCCCTCTATTTTGTCTGGAGTGAATCCCATAAAAAAAGGTATAAAGAAGATAACAAAAGGAGCGACGGAGCAACAAAAATTTTCATAGAGTTGAACGTACATACGCGTATGAAAATAAACCTCGTACAAACTATCCCGAGAATTCATCTCAAATGTACTTGAAGTGCGATAAAAAATAGCCATTTTTAGGATATAATAGAATGACACAAACGCAAATAGCAGATAAACGATATAGAACATCGCTCTGTTTTCTTCTGGTATAGCGTAAAGTTGTGGAAAAAAAGCAATCCCAACAACACTCACCGATTGCAGTACAATATCTTTTAACGCATTCTTGCGAATGCGATCCAATGGCAAACGATCAACAGACGAAACCAATGATTCTTCCGTCAATTTAGGAGTACTAATTTCTTGAGTCTCCCAAGATTTCTTTATCTCATCAAAATTCATATCCTTTTTGCTTTATTAGTTCTTGTAGTTTATTTTTTGTGCGATTTAGTTTAACACGTGCATTTCCTTCTGATATTCCAAGATTCTCACCAATTTCAATATGGGAGAATCCTTCTAAATACAAAAAAATCAACGCTTTTTCAACGTCATTGAGTTCGTGAATAGCCTTATATAGCAGTTGTACTTGCTGTTCTACTTCTGAATCTATCTCTTCATTCCGTAGCTGGTGCTGTGCTGCCTCTAATCGAAACGTAACTTTTGAACGCTTACTGTCTTTTTTAAAGTAAGTAATGGCGGTGTTCAAACAAACGCGATACATCCATGTGGAGAATTGACTATTGCCTTTAAAACCGCTATAGGACTTCCAAAGTTGACAGACCATTTCCTGATACAAATCTTCCTGATCAGATTTATCATCCATGTAAAGCTTAGCTACCTTAAACAAGATACCTTTATGATCATTCACCCGTTCTAAGAATTCTTTTTCTAAATTAACTTGCACAACCTCTTACTTTAAAACTGCAGTAATGGTAAATCCTTGGTTTCTCAACAGCTGTATTACACCATGTTCACCTGCTAAATGTCCTGCTCCAACTGCAAATAACGTAGGTGCTTTAGGCATAAGATCCCTCATCTTTTCTACCCAAGCGTGATTGCGATTGTCCAACAAAGCCACTCTCATTTCCTCTGTTAGGAATCCAGACTCAATTGTCAATTCATAGAGCGCCTCAATATCTTCTTGATTAAATGCTTTAACTAGGGTAACAAATTCTTCTGCTGCCTGTTCTTTCTCTCTTACTTGCGTCAAAATATCTTTAGCTGTATAGCATTGATTAGTAAGCTCAACTTGATCTTTAAAACGCTCTAACCCTAAAAAGTATTTATTTTTACTCAATCCTAGGTTTAAAATCTCTATATCATATCCCGTTGTCTCACAAGAGACCTCCTTAGCTGCTAACAACCCCATCAATATAATGGGGGGATAGTGATCCACAACTTTCATATCTAAAGCATACTTACTTTTTAACAAGGCGCTAAACTCCTCTCTCTCCGCGTCTGTTAATTGTGAAGAAAGCGCAGCGGGCGAAACTATCAATTCTTGAATACTCATTAATTCATTGACATCTACTAAATTTACCTCTAAAGCAATTTGTTCTACTTCATCAATAGCGCGCAGCACTTTATCTGCTACCTGTACATCCCCAGTACAAACCATGTGAACCGTGCCTAGTAAATAGGAAGGCGATTTCAATTCATTGCCTTGGATCTCCCAGAGAATTGATTTTTCTAGATTTTGCTGCGCATAAACGCTAACAATAGTGATTGTAAAAAAGAAGGTAGTAAGAAATAAACGTTTCATGTATGTTGTCTTAGCGTATTTAAAGAGTTAGTACACAAAATACAAAAACGTTACATTAAATTATGTTTTTTTTGTTGTTGGTTGTTGTTCGTCGTAGCGACTATCGTCTAAAGAAAGGGCTTTCTATTTCTGGACAATCTACTGATACCACATAACAGATCACTGATAACTAAAAAAACCGATGTCGCGGATTTGCAATCCGTGACTTT
>NZ_JBMVQP010000041.1:0-30218 GCF_050522425.1 Myroides sp. C6-3
AGAGCAGGATTCGAACCTGCGAAGGTTTCCCAACGGATTTACAGTCCGTCCTCGTTGGCCGCTTGAGTATCTCCCCTTCAGCGTATGCCTCAGTTCTGTATTAGAACGGTGCAAAGATAGCGCTGTTTTGTTAATCTGCAAGAGAATTGTCTCTTTTTTTTGTAGAACAAGTCCTCGGAAATCATTAACTCTTTGGTTATAAAAAACTAAGGGTTTAAAAAAATTACCCTCTATTTTTTATTACGAGCGTAAAATGGAGTGAAAGTCTAATATAATGCTTTACTTTTTTGGGCATAGAGGGTCATTCCATCGCTCTAAATCGCGCAGGTGTCCATTGGGTACAACGCTTAAAATAACGACAGAACAAGGAGGTATCCGCAAAATTTAGTTCGCTGCTGATTTCGTTTATCGATAGATCCGACGACTTTAATAGGGATTTCGCATGTAGGATGACGGCGTGTTCGATCCAATGCGTCAGCGAATGTCTGGTTTCTTTTTTAACCAAGGTGGTTAGATATTGAGGAGAGAGATGTAACTCCTCTGCATAGAATGCAGCCTGTCGCTCTGTTTTGTAATGCTGAGAGAGCAGTAGATAGAAGTCATCTACCAGTTGGGCTTTACGCGTTTTGACAATTCCTCGTTGTTCGCATAACGTTTGATATGAATCTGAAAGAGCCGTAATTAGTGCGAAAATAACATATTGAATGATGTTCTTTTTATGTTGAAGCGTTTGCCTAAGATAGTAGTTTTCTAAAATATGGAGAAAAGATTCCAACGGATGATTGTTTTGTTGTCGAGGACAAATAACAGGGTGATGCCGTACTTCATTGTTGGTAATAAATTCGCGTAATATGGGATAGGCACTAATGAAATCTAAAGACATAAGTATAGAAGTGAGCTCGAGATCATCAGAAACTTCTTGGGGATCTAAAAGGAGTTGGGGAAGTACAACAGCCCAATCGCCCTGACTAATCGTGTACGCTTGAAAATTGATGTCAATGCGCAAACTACCTTTGGAGCAAAAGGAGAGTAATAACCCATCAAATTGATGTTTAAAATCAGTATAGTGCGGATGGAAGAGGTGTACATTTTTGACCAAAGCGATGCCTTCAATTTTAACCTCTTCTTGGATGTTGTGAAAATCGTGGATATGTTGGATGGTAATGAACGGTTGCATTTTTTTGAATAAAAATAGAAGAAATTAAAGAATGAATATTAACTAGACGTGTTAATGTTTTGTATGTGCGCGTATTTTTAACGGATTAAAAGGGTTAAATCTTACAAATTGAATATAAATGAGTATAATTTGAATAAAGAGATCCCCCCTGTTTTCTTTATTTTTGTTTTTCACAAGTACAACCTAATCGCGCTAATTTTTATTTGATGATTTTACCTTTTGAACCTTATACGTCCCTGTGGAAGACGCAGTTTGCGTCTATGCAAGCAGAGTTAATGGATCGTTTGAAAACGCTACAACCAGTAATCGAGCACATTGGAAGTACGGCTGTAGAAGGACTGTCTGCCAAGCCTATTATAGATATTATGATTGGTGTAAAAGGGGAGGAAGTACTCGATTTGGTCCCGCCATGCTTGGAGGGACAAAACTATGTCTATTATGAGCAATACAATGAAGAGATGCCTTACCGTCGTTTTTTTGTACGGCTCAAAGAAAAGCCTTCTTGTTTAGGTCTACCTGAAAGCGTGGGGGTGGGAGAAGATATTCCCGAGCGATTAAACGACCATCAAATGCGTTTGGCACATATTCATGTGCTTCCGGTTAATTCTGTCCATTGGATTCGCCATATTGCCTTTAGAGATTATTTGAGGACTCATCCTGAGGTGAAGGCTGCGTATCAAGTGTTAAAAGAGCAATTGGTACTACAGCAGTGGAAAACGGGTAATGATTACAATGAAGGAAAAGACGCGTTTTTAAAAAGTGAAGAAAAAAAAGCAGTGAATTGGTACACAAACTACTAAAATTAAAGCAATGAAAATAGTAGCCTTAACAGCGATAGATCTCCAAGAGATCGTGCAAGTTTTGAATGAATCCTTTGCCGATTATATCATACCCCTTCAGTTACGTGTAGATCAATTGGCGCAAAAGATAGCGGTAGAAAATATTCAATTAGAGCTATCAGTGGGGGTGGTTGAAGAAGGAAAACTCGTTGGCTTTATGTTGCACGCGCTTAATTCGGTAGAAGGTAAATTAACCGCTTACAATGCCGCAACAGGGGTAATACCCACGCATAGAGGTCAAGAATTAGTGCGTAAAATGTATGCTTTTTTATTGGAGCGCTTACAGCCTTTGAAGGTAGAGCAACTTGTTTTAGAGGTGATTGAAGGCAATCATTCGGCAATTCGAGCGTATGAGAAAATGGGGTACCATCGGGCGAGAAAGCTGATGTGCTTTGAAGGAGAAGCTCGTGTTATGCAGCGCAATACATTCGCTGAGGTGATTGAATTAGACGCGTTTGACTGGTTGACGTTTTGTTCTTTTTGGGATATTCAACCTGCTTGGCAAAATGCTGTTGCTGCCATGGAAAATAGCAAGTCGCGTTGTCGCATTCTCGGTGCTTATCAGGACGGTCAACTGGTAGGGTATCTCATTGTAAACCCTACATCAAAACGCGTTTTACAATTGGCAGTTGATCCAAAATACAGAAGACAAGGGATTGCTACCCAGCTAATTCAAATGATGCATGAACTAACCGAATCCAATGAAGTGTACGTTTATAATATAGACGATTCTTCAGCAGCAACTATCGCATTTTTTCAACAGTTGAAATTGAAAAATGACCTTGCTCAATTCGAAATGAAAAGGGTATTGTAAAAGGAAGAACCCTACTTCGATTGATATTCTCTTTGTAGGAGACTAAAAATCTCAGCATCTACAAATTTTTCCTTTTCAAAGAAGTAATCGCGAAGCACACCTTCCGATTGTAGTCCGACTTTTTCTAGTAATTTTCGAGAGGAGATGTTGATGGGGTCGATAAAAGCCTCAATTCGATGTAGGTCAAAAGATTGAAAACCAAAGGGAATGATCGCGCGAACGGCTTCAGTCATAATACCTGTTTGCCAAAAGTCGGGATGTAATTCATACCCTATTTCAGCTCTAGAGTTTTCCATTGAAAAATTGTGAAACCCGCAAGTGCCAATGAGTTGACCTGGTCGTTCTTGTAAGGTAATGGCCCAACGGATTGCCTCTTCATTGAAGTAGCGCTCTTGCCAAGCGAGTAACAGTTCATGGGCTTCTTGTATCGATTGAAATGTAGGTAAATCGTAAAATTCAGTGACTTCATCTCTAGAAAAATAATCAAATAGAGCCGGTGCATCTGTAAAATGAAGGTTTCTTAGTAGTAAACGGTCCGTTTGTAGGGTTGGGAATTCTTTGAAAAACATCAGTTGAATGGAATTAAGTTGCGCATAAAAAGTAAAAGTAAACAATTATAGCTAGACAATAAAACGAGTCGGATAGACTCGTTTTATATTTATAGTACAATCTTGTATTTGTCGTGTTCAGACTGAAAATCCTCCGTGATTAAACTTCCGAAATTGGGGTGATTAACTGTGTTGAGATCAATGTCTACCAAGGCCAAGTGTTCATCATTTGACGCTTTAACAAGGGGATTCCCATCGGGATCGACAAGTTGACTTTCTCCGCGATAGGATTCTAACTCCGTTTCAAAATACTCCTGTCCAATGCGGTTACAACTAATGTAAAAACACTGGTTTTCCAATGCGCGAATGGGAATGATCGTAGGCGTTACAGGTCCCCCAAAACAAGAAGAATGACAGATAATCTCTACTTTTTGCCTTTTTAGCATAGAAGTATGTTGCGGAAACCAACAGTCAAAACAAATCGTCAATCCAATCTTCGCCTGTTCACTTTCATAAACTACTGCTTGATCTCCTGGTTGAAAAAATCGCTTTTCATAATCGGGTAAGTGAATTTTTCGATAAGAGGAAACGAGTCCTTGAGCACTGACCAGGATAGCGGTATTATACAAAATCCCGTTGTCAATTTCGGGTATCGTGCCTGTAATCAAACCATTGCCTGTTTTTTCAAGTAGTTGAGCTAAAAATTGTACCGTTGTACTATTTTTGAGGTCTTCGACAAAAGGGAGAATCTCTTCTTTTGTATCCATGGCATAACCTGTGGTGAAAAACTCAGGTAGCACCAACAAATCAAATTTTTCGTGTTGAACGGCGGCAGCTATATAGTCTAGGTTTGCTTGGATGTTACGCCAAATAACGGCGTATTGGAAAAAACCTACTCGCATAAAAAAATCTTTATTTATCTGTTGTTCGTATAGCAAAGGTAAGTAGAATTTCACAAGTAATTATCTCGTTCGAATCTGTCCAGAGCGATAGAGCGATAATGCCGCAGTAAGTATGTCTTGAACAAGAGCGAAAGGCAAATCTTTTTCAGGATCAACCGATAAGACTTTCATGCGTTTTCTCGTTCCAGTTTCAAGCAAAGGATGATGGAGCTGGTGTCCTTCTACCAGTAACAAATAGGGGGATTTCAGTGCTTTGGTGAGTGCTAAAAAACAAAACATACGGTTGCGATAGGAAAAACAAGGCGTTCCCCATTTTAAAGATTCTGTTATCAAGGGATCTTGTTGTAAAATAAAGGCCCGTAGGGCTAATAAACAGCTTTGAGAAGGCTCAGGTTGTTTAAGGTAAAAAGATTCTACTGTGTTTAACATGATTGAATCGCTAAATAAATCTCTACTTCGGCTTGATTGGGATCTTGTGCTTTTGGTCCATAAACTTCAAAATCTGAGGTATAGGCGCGAGGATAGTCAGGGGTATTCCAAATCTTAATCCACTCGTTTAACACGATATTGTCCATTAAATTGCCTTGGGCTACAATTTTGGTGTACGAACCTGAGGGGATAGTATGGGCTACCATGCCAGAAGGGATACTCGCTAGGGAGTGAACTTGACAACCGATAATCGTGGTGTAAGATGCGGTAAAATCACTTTCGTAATCGGTGTAGATGGCATAAATATTATCATTGACAAGATTGGGGATTCGCGTTTTAATTTGTTGGCTGTGAAAATCACTCCACAAGGTTGGGATGTCTATAGCCGCTTGGTTGTTTTCATTTGTCGTTCGAATCGCTAGACCAATAATGAATAGGGGCGCTGTTACATGTATATTTTGCATGGTGTATCTGTTTAGATTGGTACAAAAATAAAGCGTCGTGGTGACAACCCTATGTCAAGGAGACAATACAAAATAAAGGGAAGAGGAGAATACTTTTTTTAAATGATAGATTCACCATTTTAGTGCTGAATAAACTGAGGAATAAGTAAGATGGAGCTTGTTTTGAAGTCAAGTGATACCGATCTCTCCTCTATTCAAACCGCAGCTATGGTCGCTACTCCAAAAAAATGATTAGTTTTGTTGGAAATTCGAGTGCTTTTAATTCTAACTTTATATGAATTTATACAATCCAGTATTTCTAGTTATTGATGATCATCCAATGATCTTAACTAGTTATATTCGCTTACTTCGGGAGAATTTTTTAGAAAGTACCTTTTATTCCAGTGAAACGATTCCAAAGGCCATTGCGTATATTGATGAGTTGCAGAGCATCGATATGTTAATTATTGATTATAACCTGGCGAAGAACTTTGATGTCAACTTGCGTATTTCAGATGGCCAAAAACTCGCTTTGTATGCGAAGGAAAAGTTTCCTAAAGCGAAAATCATCATGATAACGGGGCATGAAGAAGCCTTACTTATCTATAGTATTCACAAAAAAATCCGACCAGATGCTTTATTGATGAAAGCGGATGTAACGGATGAAATGCTTATTGATACCATCCGTCAGTGTATGATTGGGCAAGTGTATTACAGTGTAGGTGTTAAGAATGTTTTGAGTCTATTGGCTAAACGTCAATTGATGCAACAAGAGCAATACATCGAAATCTTGATGTTGTTAGACAAAGGATATAAAGTACAAGAAATATGCGAGATCGTCTTTAAGAGTCAAAGTACGGTACAACGCATGCTGACAACAATGAAAAAAGAATTTGGCGTGAGTGACTTATCAGAGCTTTTAAAGCAGGTAAAGTTCCAAGGATTCATCTAATTTTAAGAAATCAAAGAAAATACAGGTCAAAAATGAATGTTCAACTTTCATTTTTGTTAAAAGAAGAGGGGAGGGTTTTGAAAAATAAACGGATATATCTACTTTAGTCCACGATAAAATCATATACAAAGTTTGTGATACAGTAACTCTTGAATAAATCCAGTGTACTGGACATTTAAGTAAGCTACAAATTTTATGGAAAATGAATATCTATTGATTAATTTAGGTGAATAGGGATTGATTGTGGGGACATCAATCCCTATTTTACTTTGGATAGGATTATCTCTAAAATCGTTCCTTTTTGCGTATTCGAATTAATGGTGAGAATACCGTTCATTTGGTTGACGCGCAGTTGAATATTTTTTAAACCAATTCCCTTTTTTACTTCACTTACTTTAAATCCAATTCCATTGTCTTGAATCTTGATGTGGTAGTTAGATGTTGATTCTACAATTGAAATAATAGAACGCGTAGCTTGTGCGTGTTTGATGATGTTTTGCATGGATTCTTGAATAATGCGATAGATATTCATTTTGGTTTCATAATCAAATGTGCTCCAATCGAAATTACGAGAAATGAGCAGGGTAAATGCGTGTTCTTTTGTGGTGTTTTTTTCAATTAAGTTTTCTAAAATAGGAGTAAAGCTTCCTACTGCAAGTGTTTGGTCTTGTAGGTTATGGGATATTCTTCTAATTTGCTTTTGGGCTTCCTCAATTTCAGAGCTAATCAATTGGCGATTTTCAGCATTACATTCGTTAGAGAGCATGAGGCGGATGTTAAACAGTGTATTGATGATACCGTCGTGTAATTCGGTGCTGATACGGGTTCTTTCGTCTAGAAGGGTGTTTTTAGCGATTTCTTCTTGTTGTAGAATGAGTTTGTAAATGAGTTCTTGGTCTTGTTGTTGATGCTGTTGAAATAAAAGGCGCTTTTGTATCATCTTTTGTTTGAACACAATGTAGATTAAAATCGATAATAAGACCGCTAAAATAGAAAGTACACTAAAAAGAGTAACCCGTTGAGCTAACAGCTCATTTTTAGCTTCAAGTTGCGCTGTTTCGTATTCAATACGCGCAAATTTCGTTCTGTTTTCTATTTGCAGTGTTTTCAAACTGTCGTTAATTTCATAGTAACGCTGTGCGTATTCTTGTGCGTTTTTTTGATCGTATAAGCTGAGGTAGCGCAAATTAGTTAAAGCCGTATTGCGCGCTTTTACTCGCTCAGAAGTTTTAAATCCCTTTTGCCAATAGGCAATTGCTTTTACGGTGTCTCTTTGAGCTAGATACAACTCCCCAAAACGGCTATAACTTGAGATAAGGCCTTGTGGTATCTGTAAGCTATCGCGTATTATAAACGCTTCATGTACTAATTGTTCTGCCTTTTTTAATTGATTGGTTTTGATGTAAGTCAATGCTAAGTTGTTGATTAGCATCGCATGTACAAGGCTTTTTTTCATATGTGCAGGAAGTAAAGACAGCCCATCCAATAGGGTTTCTTCTGCTTTTTCATATTTTTGTATGCCATTATACAAGTAACCAATATTGTTGTAAATGGTGATTTTAGGATAGGTTATATCTTGTTTAGCATCTAAGGAGTTGAGCAAGTTAAGCGCTTGTTTGTAGTATAAAATAGCCTCTTCGCTTTGGGAGTTTTGATCCAATATATTCGCAATAGTTACATAGGCCTCTAAGAGTAGCTTTGTATTCTTGTAGGGCGTTATTTTTTGCAATGCTGCAAAGGCTTCAACCTCGGCTTGATTGAATAAGCCTTCCTCATATAAGATGAGTGCCATTGATTTTTGCATGATACCAACATTCAGCGTATCACGTCCTGCTAGATAAAACTTGGCGGCATAAGAATAAGAAGCATAGGCACTGTCTAATTTGACAATATCTTCATAGTAGTCCCCTAAATAGTAGTAGGCTTTCGCTATATCTAAGGTGTCTTTTGCCCTTTGAGCGAGAGTAAGGAGGTTTTGGCTAGTTTTGAAATAGAGATCTGCTGCTTCTATGTTGTAAGCGGTTCCCGCAAGTTTAAACAATAATTCGCGGTATGACTTTCCATTTCCGTCTTCTTTAACGGTTTGAAAGATGGAATCTAGCTGTTGAATTTTTTGTTTTTGATCAATCGAAGATTCCTCTAGTTGAGTGAGGTAATTAGATAAATCATTGTGTTTCTTCTTGTTTTGCTGTTGGGTACAAGAGACAACACAAAAAAAAGTAAAAAAGACAATGTAGGGACTTACTCTCATAAAAGTTTCTTAAGAGAAACAAAGAAAGTTAAAAAAGAAGTAATCCCCAATTTATAACGCTATAAATTGGGGATTACTAAAGTAAATGATTTATTTTCTCTTGTCTTTGAGATTGCCTAAGTCTCCATTTTCCAATGTTTTAGAGGCGCTGTTAATGATTAGTATCGGTGCTGATGCTGTATCTACTTGAACATTGATACTGGCATTTGAGTCATTTCTTGCTTCTTTTGCTTCTAGGTTGTTCATTTGATATGCACTTCCATTTGCTTCTGTAGGCATTGAATCTGTCGAACATGAGGCTAGAAAAAGTAAACCAAAAACAGAAACGGAGGTAAGGATCGTTTTTTTCATAAGGAATAAATTTAAAAATTAAGTATTTTTAGTTTTTAAAATAAAAAAAGGATAACTTGAGCGTTTATTTAAGGTTTAGAAATGAAGAACCTTCTTTTTTTATTATAAAATCTCTAGATTGTCTAACAAACATATTTATATTTTTAGATGTTGATGTGCAGAAAAACTGTATGATATGTTAAAATAACCAAGTATTTTGAGCTTCACTTTATTAGTTGTGGATGATCATCACATGATTGTTGATTGGTATGTCCAAGTTTTACAAAAGGAATTTGACGAGGTAACTTTGTTGCGTGCAACTTCGATTGAAGAGGCTAAAGTTCACGTAGAGCATACGACCTGTATAGACTTCGTTGTTGTCGATTTTAATTTAGGTAAAGGAGAGACGGATGACGAGGTTAAAGATGGAGTGGATCTAGTGGGATATATTAAAAAGAAGTTTTCTAATGTACATGTGGTGGTGGTTACAGGGCATGAGGGGATTTTAGTTCTTTATGATATCCATAAAAAGATTGTTCCTCAAGGTCTATTGCTCAAGGCTGATGTAACAGAGGAGGTGTTGAAAAAAGCGATTCATAAGATTTTGAGAGGCGAGCGCTTTTACAGTCTTCGCGCCAATGAAGCGTTGAAGGAAATCTATAAAAAAGAAGCCTTATTACAGGAGCAGAACATACAGATCTTATTGTTATTAGATAAGGGCTTTCGCATTAAAGAGATAAGTGAAACTCTTTTTTTAAGTGACAGTGCCGTAAATAAGCGAATTGCTAGTTTAAAACAAACATTTGATGTCTTGGATAATGGTGGATTAGTGAAAAAAGTAAAGGAAGAGGGGTTTATCTAATAGCAATCTTTTACAATAATTATTTATCATAGGATAAAAAAAATCAGTTTTATAATTATATTTTCGCAAAAAAAATAGAATGAACTGGATTTTGTTAATTATCGGAGGTTTTTTTGAAGTAGGATTTACTTTTTGTTTGGGAAAAGCGAATGAAACAAAAGGAACGGAGTCGATGTGGTGGTATGGAGGTTTTTTAGTAGCCTTAGTGATGAGCATGGGATTATTGATGAAGGCTACGCAGACTTTGCCATTGGGAACGGCTTATGCGGTTTGGACGGGGATTGGAGCTGTGGGAACGGTTTTAGTTGGCATCTTTGTTTTTAAAGATCCCTCTACGTTTTGGCGCTTGTTCTTTATTGCAACTTTAATTGGGTCGATTATAGGACTAAAAGTGGTTTCTGCTACTTAGTAAATTGGAGCGCTTTCCGAGGTATTATTGCAATTATTTCTTTTTTTATTTATATTTGATAAAATAAAATAAATGAAAGATTTAAAAATTGCAAAAATGAAAAAAATGAAATTCTTAACAGTTGGATTAATGGCTTTGGCCTTAACCGCTTGTAATGAAAAAAAGACAACCGAAAAGGCATCAGAAAATGTTGATGAGGTAGGGGTAGAAACAGCGGTAACAACCCAAGCAAAATTATTTGGAAGTTGGGAGTTGATCAGCATTCACACGGAAGAAACAACTGACAAAAAAATAGAAGATTTATTCCCTGGGAAAAGACCAACGTTAAACTTCGAAGGAAATTTAATGGTGCATGGAAATGATGGTTGCAACAACCTAACTGGAGAATACGAATTGAAAGAGAACAACGGAATTGTTATTGGCGATAAACTAGCTTCTACGCGTATGTTCTGTGAAGGAGTTTCTGATTTTGCCTTTACAAAGGGATTGACGGAAGTAACGAATTACGAGATTACGGAAAGTGCACTTCTCTTTAAAAAAGGAAATGAAGTGGTGATGGAGTTTAAACAAGTATCACCAGATATTCAACCAGAAGTGAAATAGGAAGTAAAGTTTACAATAGTAAAAAAAGCGACGTTTTTAACGTCGCTTTTTTTGTGCTTATTATTTGGTATAACCAAAGAGTTCTTTTTCTTTAATCATGGTCGCAATTCCCGGAGGAAGTTTGTTTTCCCATCCTTCTTCTCTGCCTTGTAAGGCGCGGAGAACATCGCGGGAGAAAATAGCTAAATTACTCAATTCGTAATTTTCAATGTCGATAATTTGATTGTTCTTTTTAAAGAATTTATACAATTCTTTAATGTGTAAATCAACTTTTAAATTCGTAGAATTAATGATGTTTCCCTCTGTATCTCGCATAGGGTAAAGGTAGATTCTCATCTGATTACGGAATAATTTCCCCAGTGCTTCTAAAATACCTCCTGTTAAGTTCGCATAGTATTTTTCCTCAAAAATGTTGAGTAAGCTACTAACTCCCATAGAAAGTGCTATTTTTTCAGTTGTGTATCTTGAGAAATAAGCCGTTAGTTTATAGTATTCTTGAAAGTTTGAAATCATTACCGTCTGTCCTAAAGAGCACAGCAAATCAGCACGGTGTAAGAAGTCATTTTCATCCAGATCTCCCTCCATCAATAAATTGGATAAGGTGATTTCGAAGATTACAATGGTATCTTGACGGAGCAATTGGTTTTCACTAATAAATGAATCCAATGCTTTTTTGTACATATTCATGTTTACTAAGGTAACCGGACGGAAACTCCCACGCAAAGCCAAGATGTTTTTGCGGTATAGCTCATTAGCAGCCAATCTACTTTGTCCGTCAGGACCAAACATCACAGCCTCTGTCATGCCATTCTTTACTAAGAGCAAGCTCATTAAACGGTTGTCGATATGGGCAAATAAATGACCTGTCAAACTAATGCTGTCAATTTCTATTTGATCGCGATCTAAGTGATCGTAAAGACAACTGATTAACTTTTTAGGATCGTGGTGTTGGTAGTACGCTCCATAAATAAGATTTACTCCCAAGATACCCAAGGTTTCCTGTTGGAGTTTAGAATCGGTTTCTTTAAACTGAATATGCAGGATTATTTTACTATACGGCTCATTTGGTGCTGTCTGAAAGATGATTCCAACCCAGCCGTGTCCTTTGTTCTTTTTGGCATAGTCAATGGTAGCTACGGTATTCGCATAGCTAAAGAACGTTTTAGTCGGATTTTCAGCGCGTGGAATACGATCTTCTATTTTCTTCGTCTCATAGTCCAACATCTTGTTCAATCGACTTTCCGTTACATAACGTCCATCGTCTTCTACGCTATAAATGGCATCGCTAAAAGATTTGTCATAAGCCGACATGGCTTTGGCAACTGTTCGAGATGAACCACCTGCTCTAAAGAAATGACGCACGGTCTCTTGACCTGCACCGATTTCAGCAAATGTTCCGTAAATATTATGGTTGAGGTTTATGCGGAGTGCCTTATCCGAAATAGCAGGTTGATGTTCTATAATTCGATCCCCTTCTAATACTAAATCTTCTGCAAAATGTTCCATTTATTAGCTTTTGTAACAAAGTAACAAATTCTATACAACAAAAAAAAAGATAAAGTGTACTTTTGTATAAAAAGCAATAGGTTTTGGAAATACGATTTTTAGGAACAGGTACATCTCAAGGAGTCCCTGTAATAGCAGTAGATCACCCCGTAGGCAAAAGTTTGGATAAACGCGATCATCGATTGCGAACTTCTGCTTTGATTACTTGGGATGACTTGACTCTTTTAATTGACTGTGGTCCTGATTTTAGACAACAAATGTTGCAAGCAGAATGCTCCCATATCGATGGGATTTTGTTTACACATGAACATGCAGATCACATTGCAGGATTGGATGAAATTCGCCCTTTAACCTTTTTGTACGGACCGATGCCTCTTTATGCGTCAGAACGTGTAATGCAGGCGTTAGAAAGAAGGTATGAATATATCTTTACTACAGTAAATCGCTACCCAGGTGCTCCTAGTGTACAACCCACTATCATTAATGAAAAGGATACCTTTTACATCAAAGGTAAACCCATTATCCCCTTGGCTATTCAACATGGAGACCTTCCCATTTTAGGGTTTCGATTAGGGGATCTTGTGTATATCACGGATGCAAAATACATAGAGGAACAAGAAATTGAAAAAATAAAAGGCTGTAGTGTTTTGGTTGTGAATGCCTTGCGAATCAAAGAACACCCTACTCATTTTAATCTGGAAGAAGCCCTAGCGTTTATTGAAAAAATCAATCCTTGTCAAGCTTATTTAATTCATATTTCTCAAGATCTAGGATTTTGCGAAGAAATGGAAAAGATATTGCCAAAAAATGTATCTTTGGCTTACGATGAACAACAAATAAAACTACCATAAACATGAGACATAAAGTCTTTTTTTACCTTTTTGTATTTTCAATTTTAATCATAGCCTTGTTGTACAATACAAATCGAAATATGATGAAGTCTGAAGAGAAGAAAATCGAAATAGCCCACAAGCGCATTGCCATTGTGCGAGATTCTTTGAAACTAGCTTCTAAAGAACTAAACGAAGCGAAATACTTTACGTTAGATTACAATAATGATGCACAAGAGTATTTCAATTTCCAAACCCTTGATCAAGATGTTGATAAAATCCGTGAAGAAATCTTAGCACTTAACCACTTAGAAACAGGTAATCCCTTAGTTCCTTATGGCGCAATGAATGGGCAAAAGTGTATTATTAATAAAGTTCAGTTTATTAACCATCGATGGGTTATAGCCGATTTTTACTCGGGAGAAGTGCATGGAGAAGTGTTGATTAAATACTTTTACAATCCAGAAAAACCGACTAACTTTTCGACGATAGAAACTGTTTTGTATTCAACGCACTAAAAAAAATAATAAGATGAGAACAATTGGACTGGTATTAGGAGTGTTCTTCACTGTTAGCTTAGTTTCTTGTGATTTTATTTTAAAGGATAATACGCGTCAATCTGAACGAGATAAAACCGTTGCAACCGATGGGGGAACTACTGTAATCGGGGAAGAGGATGGTTATGGATGTGCTTATACGGCAGGGTATCGGTATAGTTATTTACTCGCAGATTGTGTGCGCGTTTTCGAAGTAGGGTTTCGTCTTAATCCCATTGAGGGAGAAGGAAGTCAAGAAAATGACCTCGAGAATAATGAAGTAAGCTGTTTTGTTATCTTTTCTAAGGATGGTAAAGAAGCTGAAATTTTTTTGCCACAAGAAGAGAAGAGTATGATGCTTGAAGGTGATAAAACCCAAACAAGCTACCTCAAAGACGGATGGCAATTGAATGTAGAAAAAGGGATGCTGCTCACGTTTAAAGGAGAAATTAAATTTACTGCAGCTAAAACGGTTGATATTCAATTGATCAATGCGGATCAAGTGATTGAAGGAGAAGAAGAACTTTTTTAAATCGGTTAACGGTGAAGTTCTATAAAACAGAACTATACGTCGTTTAAACGAAAAGTGTACAAAAAAGGTGAGTCAACAAATCACAACCAATTTGCAGCATCATGAACAATGCTTTGAAGGTCATTTAAAAACACAGAGGTGTGATAGCCATCAGCTATTGCGTGATTGACGTAGATAGACAAGGGAATCCATGTTTTTTCGTGTTCTTGGTAAAATTTACCAAATCGAATAATGGGTTTTAAAAAATCAGAATCATGTGAGGTGTCTTGACTAATGCTCTCAAAGCTGATCCAAGGAACACACGAGATTGGAATAAAATTAAAAGGGAGTCCGGGTTTTACCTTGATTCCCTTTACATTTTTATAGCGTTCTATATCGCTTACAATGTTTTGATGAAAGATTTTAAAATCGGGGTGATAGTCGCTCCACAGATCCGAGAAGGTTTTATCATCTTCGTGGAAGAGTGTAAATTGAGGGGATAGATAGTTCCATGTACCCAGTTGTCCTTCGTGTATACAAGTTCGCAAGGCTTCGTTCTTATTTAAGGCTTGCATGATGGCATAGAGAAAGCACGGAAAGAATTTGTATGCTTTCGTTTTGTATAGCCCCATGAGAACCGTAATATCAATTTTTATACTAACGGTGTATTTTGTTTTTAAAACATTTCGATAGTAATCGTAATAAGGGGTTCGACTCCATGTTTCTCGATCGATAGGCGTGAACGTGGGAAGTTGTACCATGGCTTATTTCGTGTAAAAAGGTTGATCCTCTTTGTAAAAATAGTCGCTGAAATTGCCGTTAGGCTCTAAGCGAATAATGTCAATATACTCCTCTTTTTTGAGGTGAGGTTTACAAAGATTAGAGATTACATCTGCGATTTCTTTGAATTCAGCACCGTTTTTTACCTCGCATTCTAAGGCAAAAATATAATGAGGTTTTTTGTCGATACGTGCATTAAAGGTCCATCCTATATAAGCAGAAGAAATAGCAGCAATAGCGGTGAAAGTCTTTTTTAAATCTTCTAGTAAAGCTGTAGGCTCTACTTCGGGTTTACCGATGAGTACTTGCATGTGAACATGAGCGATGTCATCTTGAATAAAGTTGAAAATAGAACCATTTAGCATATCAGCTACTTCGTTCGGTACTAATTCTTTATACACTTTAGAGAAAGGATTGACAATGATCGTATGTCCCATAGCTAGTTCAAGAAATGCTCGTCCATTTACTTTCATATAGTTCATCTCATCTTGGATTGCTCCTTGGTCATAGATGTGTTTTGGTGCGGTAAAAACGGGGATTTGTTGATTCTCAAACGTAATAATGGGGGCGTTGGCATTGAAGCTATTGGCTTCGTTGTTGGCATTATAGCCTTCTTTTACCAAAACATAGATGTCGTTTTTTAAAAAATTTTCGTAAAAAACAGCGCGGTACTCTTTTACAGTTCCTGCTTTTTCTATAATATCTGCTAAAGGTAAGCTTTTATTGACCTTTAGTTGTGTTGATTGAGTCATAGTATCTAATTTGTCTTTGCTCATCAAACTTACAATTAATTCTACTTTAAATGCTCTAAAATAATCTTAAAGATTCTATGGGTTTGATTCGTAGAAGATTTGTTTTGAAGCAGAATCGCTCAATTTGTCTTTTTAATTTTCCAATTTGTTTTTGAGAATTTATTGCTTTCTTCTATCTTTGGAGCACTATGAAGCCAACAGTAAAAATTATAGAATGTCCTCGC
This sequence comes from Myroides sp. C6-3, assembly GCF_050522425.1. NCBI lineage: Bacteria > Pseudomonadati > Bacteroidota > Flavobacteriia > Flavobacteriales > Flavobacteriaceae > Myroides > Myroides sp. C6-3. The sequence continues at coordinate 15,699 of NZ_JBMVQP010000041.1, forward strand.
GATGCAATGCAAGGCATTAAAATGTTTATACCGACAGAGAAAAAAGTACAATATCTACAGGCTTTATTGCGTGTAGGATTTGATACGATCGATTTCGGAAGTTTTGTGTCTGCAAAAGCCATTCCTCAAATGCAGGATACTGCGGAGGTGTTAGCTCAACTGGATTTGAGTAAAACACAGAGTAAGTTATTGGCTATTATCGCCAATACTAGAGGTGCAGCAGCAGCAGCAGAACACCAGGAGATTCAATATTTAGGTTTTCCTTTTTCTATTTCTGAGAATTTTCAGATGAGAAATACCCATAAGACCATTGCTGAGTCTTTGGTAACTTTACAAGAGATTTTAGAGATTGCCAATACAACGGATAAAGAAGTTGTCGCTTATCTATCTATGGGGTTTGGTAACCCATATGGAGATCCGTGGAATGTGGATATCGTAGGAGAGTGGACAGAGCGCTTAGCAAAGATGGGGGTGAAGATTCTCTCTTTATCTGATACAGTTGGAAGTTCTACTCCTGAAGTCATTGATTATTTGTATAGCAATTTGATTCCAGCTTACCCTCAAATAGAATTTGGGGCGCATTTGCATACCACACCTGATTCGTGGTTTGAGAAAATCGATGCTGCCTATAAAGCGGGTTGTTTGCGTTATGATGGTGCAATTAAAGGATATGGAGGATGTCCGATGGCCAAAGACGATCTGACTGGAAATATGCCAACTGAAAAGATGTTAAGTTATTTTACTGCGAACAAGATAGATACTAATTTAAGTGCGATGTCTTTTGAAAGTGCCTATAACGAAGCGTTAAAAGTTTTTAATTTTTACCACTAGGATTTTTTTAGCTGAATAAAAAAAACTAAATTTGCGTGCAATTCAACTACAATTGCACATGAAAGCACACACAACAAAAATCATCGGTCAAGGACTAACTTACGATGATGTTCTTTTAGTTCCAAATTATTCGGAAGTATTACCACGCGAGGTAAGTTTAAAAACAAATTTTTCAAGAAATATTACGCTTAATGTTCCAATTGTATCTGCGGCGATGGATACGGTAACAGAAAGCGAAATGGCTATTGCTATTGCTCGAGAAGGAGGAATTGGAGTAATCCATAAAAATATGACGATTGAAGAGCAAGCTAAAGAGGTTCGAAAAGTGAAACGCGCAGAATCAGGTATGATTATCGATCCTGTAACGTTACCTTTGACAGCAACGGTAGGCGATGCGAAGAAAGCAATGGCAGAATACAGCATTGGCGGTATTCCTGTTGTTGATGAACAAGGGGTCCTTAAAGGGATTATTACCAATAGAGATATGCGTTTTGAGAAAGAAAATGCAAAACCTATTACGGAGGTAATGACAAAGGATAACTTAGTTACAGCAGCGGAAGGAACTACATTAGAACAAGCAGAAGGTATTTTACAAGAAAATAAAATTGAAAAATTACCTGTAGTTAATACCGACTATAAACTAGTGGGATTAATTACATTCAGAGACATTACGAAGTTAACACTAAAACCCAATGCAAATAAAGATCAATTTGGTCGTTTACGCGTAGCTGCGGCTTTAGGAGTTACACATGATACGGTGGAACGTGCAACAGCGCTAGTAAAAGCAGGTGTAGATGCATTGATTATTGATACCGCTCACGGACATACGCAAGGGGTTGTAGGAGTATTAAAGGCTGTGAAACAAGCGTTTCCAGAAATCGATGTGATTGTTGGTAATATTGCAACACCAGAAGCAGCATTATACTTAGCAGAAGCAGGTGCAGATGCTGTAAAAGTAGGAATCGGACCTGGATCAATCTGTACGACACGTGTTGTAGCAGGGGTAGGTTTTCCTCAATTTTCAGCTATTATGGAAGTTGCAGCAGCATTAAAAGGAACAGGAGTTCCTGTTATCGGAGATGGAGGATTGCGCTATACAGGTGATATTCCTAAGGCTATCGGAGCAGGTGCAGACTGTGTTATGTTAGGTTCAATGTTAGCAGGTACAAAAGAATCTCCAGGTGAAACAATTATCTTTGAAGGAAGAAAATTCAAAGCGTATCGCGGAATGGGATCGGTAGCTGCAATGAAACAAGGTTCTAAAGATCGTTATTTCCAAGATGTAGAGGATGATGTGAAAAAATTAGTTCCAGAAGGAATTGAAGGTCGCGTTCCTTACAAAGGAGAATTAAACGAAAGTATGTTACAATTTATCGGAGGCTTACGTGCTGGTATGGGATACTGTGGTGCAAAAGATATTCCTACACTACAGGAAGTAGCGCGTTTTGTGCAATTGACTGCTTCAGGTATTGGAGAAAGTCACCCACATAATATCACAATCACAAAATCAGCTCCGAATTATTCGAGATAATTTTTAGTATTTACTAAATATAAAAAGCTATAACGCTTGTGTTATAGCTTTTTTGTGTGCAATAGAAAAACGCCTTTATTTATAGAGGCGTTTTTTTGTTTTTTGTTGTTTGTTGAGTTTTCGTTTTTAGAAAAATCTACTGTTCACCGTTTACTGTTCACCGTTTACTGTTCACCGTTCACCGATGCTCTATTTTCCCTTTTCTTCAAAAAGTTTTTTAATCATTTCCTCTTGTTGTTGCATACTTTCTTGCATGGTGCGCATCATTTCCATGATATCCGATTGCTCCAGGAGGCTGTCTGTTGATTCATCGGAGAAAAAGTCAGAAAAAGAAGCCACATTAGTTGAGGTATTTGCCGTAAACGATTTACTGTCATTGGTTATTTCTAAGTACTTCTCGCCTTGGGTATTTTCGTGAATTTTTACAGCAAAAGGACGTATTCCTTGAGAGTTGTATTCGCTTTTCTTTTGAGATGATCCTCTTTCATCTTTGAATTGTGTTGTAATACCTATGATTTCATTTTTCTCATTGCGTTTCACATTAGAAAAATGCAAAGTCGCTACTTTTTCGGCGTTTATTTCTTTTTCAATTGCGGCGAGATCAGCTGCTGTGGTCTCTTTTGATATTTCGTAGGCGAAAGTCTTATTTTTTATCGTAAATTGTTCTTTCTCTTGTGCGAATGCTGGTGCAGCGATAGAAAATAGACCTAAACAAGCGATAATAGCACAGCTTGTAAGCGTTGAATTTAGTTTTGAAAGATTCATGGGTTTCATTTTTTTATGTATAGTTTACTAATAAATAAGGATTGGTATTCGCTAAATTAAAATTTTAATACTTAAAGTTTTTATAAAGAAAGATCAAACTTGTTAAAAAATCGATAGATATGAAAACACTCGAACATCTAACAGCTGTTATTTCCAACGGCAGTTCACTTGATATTTTAACGGATTGCTACTACAAAGCAGCTGTCAGACAACCTTTGGTTATCTTCAGTCATGGATATAAAGGTTTTAAAGATTGGGGAGCCTGGGGATTGGCAATGAAGACGATCGCTCAAGCGGGATTTGTGGCTGTAAAGTTTAATTTTTCCTTGAATGGTACTACTGTAGATCAACCTACAACGTTTGTCGATTTAGACGCTTTTGGAAGAAATACCTACACCCAAGAGCAAAAAGATTTGGTCGCTGTTATTGATTTTTATAGCAAGCAACCTTTTGTTGATGCATCTCGTATTTTTTTAATTGGACATAGTAGAGGTGGAGGGGCTGTTCTCTTGCAGACGTATTACAACGATCAAGTTACTGCAGCTATTTCATGGGCGGGTGTCGCAGATTTTAAAAAGCGATTTCCACAACGCGATAATTTTGAACAATGGAAAAAAGAAGGGGTTTTTTACAGTATAAATGGTCGTACTCAACAGCAAATGCCGCATTATTTTTCCTTTTGGACGGATTTTGAAGCGAATGAACAGGCGTTGACGATACAATATGCTGCTCAAAATCTGAGAAAACCTGTTTTACTTGTCAATGGTACTGCAGATCCAGCAGTAGGAGTTAAAGAAGCGGAACTGTTACATTTGTGGATAAAAGACTCCACTTTGTTTCTTGTTGAAGGAGCGGATCATGTGTTTGGAGCTCGACATCCGTATGAGCAAGAGCAGTTACCTTCAGACTTACAACGGGTTGTAGATCGCACAATCGAATTTATGAAAAAGAAGTAAAAAGAAGTTTTTCGAAAGGCAGAACAATCAAGAGATTTCCCGTGCTTTAAAGAGCGATTTCGTCAATGGAGAGTAATTTGTTTTGTACACCATATACGATTAAGCCCACGACATTTTTCGCTCCTGTTTTGATGAAAAGACTGTTTTTATGTCCTTCTACCGTTTTTGGAGATAGAAATAAAATATCGGCAATTTCTTTCCCTGTTTTCTGTTGGGCAATAAGTTGGAGTACTTCTATTTCTCGGTCACTTAGGGCGAGTTTGAGGTCTGTCGTTAGGGGTTGGTTTTTAATGAGCATTTGATCTCTCAACTGTTCAAATTGCTCAGGAAGTAAATAAAAACCCTTTTCGTATACTTCATGTATAACTTCAATGAGTAAATCTGGTTTAATATTTTTGGGCAAGAAGGCAGCAAATCCCGTTTTTACAATAAAACTAATTAAGCTGTCATTGTAATGGGAAGATAGCAGAATTACGGGTGTATTGATTTCTCTTAAGCGCAGTTTTTTTAAAAGTTCTAAACCATCAGTATCTCCTATTCGATAATCAAAAACAAATAGATCAGCTTCTGTCGTTTGTTGGTCGAGTGCAAGTAAAAAATCCTCCCCATTGTTGTAGGTGGCTACTACCTCAAGGGTGGTGTCTTGTTGTAAGAAGCTAGTTAATAGCTCTGTGATGAGTATTTCATCATCGACTAATGTGATTTTTATTTTCATGTGTTTTGTTTTAAAGGCATATAGAAGATAAAAGTAGTTCCTAAACCAGTGTCTTGCTTGTATTTGTGAAAGGCTTTTAAAAGTGCGGTTCGCAATTGTATGTTTTGCATGCCCAACCCACAATTGGCTTCTTCTGTATTAAATCCTCGTCCATTATCCCGAAGAATAAAGGCTACAGAAGGCTTCGATACGCGCAAATGAAAATCAATTTCACTTGCCTGTGCGTGTTTGTAGATATTGTTAATCAATTCCTGTATAATGCGCAAGATATGGATTTTTTGTTCTGTCGATAGTTCTGGGTTGAACTGTTTATGAATATGGATGTTCAATGTATAGAAGATCGTCCATTGTTGAAACAAATCCTTGATTAAATTATCGAGGGAGGCATATGCTAAGAGTGGGGGATTTAATCCATGAGAAATGCGCCGTGTTAGCGTAATAGTCTCCTGTATACCATCAATTAGCAGTTGCTCGTCTTGGGTTATCTGCGATTTTAAATATAAGACATTCAGTGAATTTATTACCGAATCATGCAAGTCACTACCTATTCTTTGCCTTTCTTTCTCTTGGATATCTAAAGAAGAACGTTGCAGTTTTTCAGCGTGTTGTTGATTGAGCGTGTGTATTTCCTTTTTCGTATCTACATGTTTTTTATGATTCGCTTTTAAAAGGATAAGAAAGGCAATACTAATAAATAAGACGAGCAATAATCCAATGATCAGCCAGCTTAAAATTACGTACTCATTCTCTTTGGGATATGGCATAGTGCTTTCGTCATTAAAATGTAAAACAAAAAAGTAATCATACTATTAATCATCCAAAATATCAAAATAGTATTGGGATTGCCACTAACTAACAATCGGAGAGGCAAGTAGTAGATACAGGTAAAAGAAGCATATACAAGTAGAGCAGCATTAAAAGTAAAAACATTTGCATTGTAGTTTTTCCATTTGTATTTCAATAGACTATACGAATACCCTAAGGTAAAGAGACATAAGAGTAGAGATGTAATGCTCCTTGTGTAGGATTGCAATTGGTTTAACGTAAGAAAATCAACTTGGGTTAATTCGTAAAACAAGCAAATCCAAGCGGGGATATTGCTATAGAGGAAAATTTTCTTTCGGGTATAGGTAAAGTAAATGTAGGAAAACCATCCTAGTTCAAGGACTCCAAAAATGGGAATCAAAATAAGATTGTTTGCTTGCGTTCTACCTAGCATTTCTCCAATCACGTAAAAGCATAGACCCGTGGAAAAATAGCCAAGTAAGGCTATTTTGTAGGGATCATATGGTTTTTTCGTTAATACATAGGCGGTGAATATTACTAAAATGATAGGAATAGCATCGGCCAGGTAAGTCGCAAAATCAAGCATACTACATTGTGATTTCTATTAAATGCTCCATGTTTTTATTTGTTCCAATAAGGCAAATTGGCTTTGGATTAAAGTTGGTTTAAAAGGAGGAATGGGCTTACAAGTGTCTAAATAATTATCCATAGTATTCATCTGTGTAAGCACGAGATCCACCTCTTCATTATGGATTCCAAAGTTCATCATCAAGGGGGTATTAGCTTGAAAATTTTCATTGGGGATCCAAAAAAGTTGAAAGAAACTTGCCTTGTCTAAAATTTGATTGCGGTAGGCTTGATCCTCCCATTTGAGTATTCGTATTTGCGCATCATTTTTATGGATAGCCTCCCTGCTTGTATTTTTCTTTGTTCCAATACACGCGTGTAATTCAATAGGAATAACTGATTTATCTTTAAAGGAACTCGGTATATCCACGGAACTCGGGATAAAATGAAGGTATATTCGATCATTGTAATATCCAAAATACGCATGAATATTGTCTTTAGTATTTATTTTTCCTTGCAAAAAGAAAAAAGTATTGTATTCCATATCTGCAATAGCCTTTAATTGCGCTCTATCTTTGGAATAACTAGCCCAATTTACCATGCTTTGATACACCCAATGTAAATCTTTTACTGTTTTGAAATGATTCGGTTCCATATTTACTTCTTTTAATTGATTCGATACGAAATGCTAAATTTACTGATAAACTAAAAGGGGCTTGAACAAATAACACGAGCAAATTTAAGTAAAAATTATGTTTATTTATCCTGAAAGGATAAATAAATGCTGTAAAAAAGGTTTATATGATGTTTTGTTTTTTTGTTTTGTGATAAAATAATGTATTTACAATGTGGATATTGAGTTTTATTTATTTTTATTTGATTTATTTGGGTTTGTCGATCAAATAGCATAAAAGGGAAGGAAAAATAAGAGGAGGGAAAACCACCAGCGCTAAAAACAGGGAGTTACCCTTTAACTTTTTTACTTCAACTGCTGTACTTTTGACTTGTTGATGTGTTGGAAAGAACAAGTGCATCACAGCAAAGATCTTTATCTATTGCTGACTAAATCAAAAGTAAAGTTTCAAAAACGACTCAAAAAGGTGTGTTGAGCAGTGGGATGCGTAAACTATGTTTGTTGTATATTTTGAATGTGTTTCTGTGAGCTTTACTTGTTGAATTAAATTTATATTTCAATTTGATCCCCACAACAAGTTTTAATATCTTGAGAAAAGAGTGCTTTAGTTTTTACTACTGCACTTTTTTTGTTTAGATTTATTTAAGTTTTGTTTTAGGAATAATTAGTATTTGTTGCTAAAAAAATTACCTTTAGGCTAAATAATGGATTATGAATTATACACGTAGTATCTTATTTCTTTTCCTCTTGGTGTTATGGGCTGATTTTGCACAGGGTCAAACGAATCATGTACTTAATCCTAGTTTTGAAATTGTAAATGAAGCTAGTTTATTGTGTAACTACTACCAAAGTGCGCAATCTTTTAATGAGGCCATTACGGATTGGACCGCACCAACAGGAGGAACCCCTGACATTTACCATATGAGTCTCGATAATCGATGTATCTTACACCCCTTGAGTGTATCGAATTCTAATTTAGGGAATCGTTCTCCTCGAACGGGAGACAGTATGGTTGGGTTATTGTTATATTCACCCAATGCAAAACGCGAGTATATCCAAGGAACGTTAAGTGAACCACTACAGGCGGGGCATCGTTATGTTATTCGTTTTTATGCTTCGCTGGCGAGAAAAAGTCGATTTGCTTCGAACAATTTTGGCGTAAAGTTTTACAATACCCCTCTTAATCAGCGTTCGAATGATGTGATTGATGTTACTCCAGACGCTAATTATACCGAATTAGTTACCCAAAGATATGGCTGGGTTCTTGTATCTTTAAGTTTCACACCAGAGCATTCTGGTGCTACTTATTTTGTTATAGGTAATTTTTTTGATGATGAACATACGAGCACTGTTGAAGATTCAACAGCGGAAGATCAAGAGATTAGAGCGTATTACTACATTGATGATGTAGAGGTTTACAGTCAAACACCAACGTTTGAGCCAGTGGCAGCCATTTGTAAGGGGGCGGATTTTCAACTCCCTGAAAAATCGAAAGAAGGATATACCGGTAGCTGGTCTCCGGCGTTGAATAATCAGCAAACAACTACGTATGTCTTTACCCCTGATGACGCTTTAGCGGATACAGCAACCTTGACCGTGGAGGTACTAGAACCCTATATTGAACCCTTGTTTACTTTTCCTTTACGCATATGTGAAGGTACGCCAATAACACTGCCAACGCAGGCTGATAATGGCTATACAGGAACATGGTCTCCCAAGCCTAATACAAGTGAAACGACAACGTACACCTTTACACCAGAACCTGGACATTGTGTTTTAGCTAAAACGATTACTATTGAAGTGAGTCAAAAAATACAACCTATTTTTGAACTTCCTTCTTTCGTTTGTAATGGAACCGTTTTTGAACTACCTGTCGTATCAAATAACGGCATAGAAGGAACGTGGTCTCCTGCTGTTGATTTGAAAAAAACAACAACGTATACTTTTACTCCTTTGGAGCAATATTGCGCTTTGACCCTATCCAAAACCGTCGAAGTAAAGCAGGCAAAAAAACCGCGTTTGGACTATTATTGTTTAAAAAACAAGTTGTATGTAGAAGCTGACCAAGCTTCTTATTCTTCGTCTTCGTCATTTCAATGGTTTATCAATCAAAACGAAGTAGGAGAGGATACACCTCGCTTGGACGTTTCAAACTACCGACATTTACTCGGAGAAAAGGACAATGTTATTGAGCTAACAGTACGAGATGAACAAGGGTGTAGCGAATCGGCCACACTCACCTTATATGATGCGCAGTCTCTGTGCTTTATTCCAAGAGGTATTTCTCCTCAAGGAGATAAATTCAACGATTTTTTTGATTTGGAACATTTTGGCGGTGTTTACTTGCAGCTCTTCAATCGCTATGGAGTAAGAGTTTATAGTAAATCGAATTATACCAATGAATGGGAAGGACAAACAGATCGTGGTAGTCTACTGCCATCGGGTACTTATTTTTATCAGTTCCATACGGTGAAAGGGGAAGAATTTACAGGGTGGGTTCAGCTGATGCGTGAATTCTGATCTACAGGATTGTATTTTTAAGCATGGAAAAGTATAGAGAAGTAGGGGTAGGTTAGCAGAAATACGCTTATCTTTCCTCTTCAAAAATAGATTATCATGAAAGTTGCGATTATAGGTGCGGGAATAGGAGGTTTAACGTTGGCTCTTGCCTTAAAAAAAGCGAAAATCCCCTTTATTGTTTATGAAGCTACACCAGAGATAAAGCCTGTTGGAGCGGGAATTGCAATCGCCAATAATGCCATGCAAGTATATCGACATCTGGGAATTGTGGATCAGCTTCATAAGAGGGGTACGCGAATTTCCACCGTATTATTAACGGATATGGCTTTGCAAATCTTGGATCAAACTTCTTTGCGTTTCTTTGAGGAAAAGTATCAATTGGCGAATATTGCCATTCATCGAAGTGCGTTACACCAAGTGTTATTGGAGGCTGTTGGGCAGGAACATATAAAGTTAAACAAACGTTTACAAGGAGGGAACAAAGAAAACGGATCCTATACTTTGTGTTTTACTGATCAAACAACCGCTGTCCATGAATTTGTAATCGGCGTTGATGGCTTGCGCTCTCAAGTCCGTCACTTGTTTTTTGGAACTCATCCTTTACGCGATGCTAAACAAGTATGCTGGCGTGGGGTTCTTCCCTTTCAATTGGCAGCCCAATATAAAAATGTAGCGATAGAGAGCTGGGGAAAAGGCAAACGTTTCGGTTTTGTGGAGTTGGAAAACCAACAAGTGTATTGGTATTTTTTAGTAGATGAGGATTTCTATCAACCGAATACAACCGTAGAAGCGTACCTAGAAGCATGTCCACTATGGGTACAAGAGATGATTAGACAAACCCCAAAAGAAGTCATTCACTGTGATAAAATATATGATGTAACACCTTTTTCTCTGTGGTATAAGGATAAGGTTTGCTTGTTGGGAGATGCAGCGCATGCAACTACACCAAATCTTGGACAAGGAGCTTGTCAGGCTATCGAGGATGTGTATGTTATTAGTAAGCTGCTGGAAATTTATCCCTTGGAAGAGGCGTTACAGCGATATCCTGCTATTCGACAAGCTAAGGCACATGCCATTGTACGCGATAGTTGGAGGTTAGGACAAGTGGCTCAATGGAGACATCCAATCCTAGTCTATTTTCGCAATCTATCTTTTCGCTTATTACCTGCTGTAATGAAAAAACAACAAATAAAAAAGATGTTTGAGTTACAACGCGTATAAGCTTTAAGCTCTACCTGTGAGCCACCTTGTTTTACTGATCTAATGCTGCTAAAGGCAAAAAATTCGAGTCGAAATAGCGTACTGTTAGATCAACTTGAATGCGATTATCGTTGTAGGTGAGGAGTTCTTGCTCTTGTCTCGCTGTCAATTTTTTTGGATAATCAGGGTCTTTACCGATAATTATGTTTTTGTTGAAGAAAACGACGTAGGAGGTAATGCCTAAACTTTTGTCCATTTGTGCATCTAAAAAATGCGCATAGTGAAGGACAGAAGCTGTTGAAGAAAAATCAACAGTAAAATCAACGCGTTGTTTGATGATCGCAATGCCGCTTTTTCCATGAACAGGAAGGATGAATAGGAGTTGGGGATCTGCCTGTAGTAAGGCCCATGCTGGAACTGCATAGGTATATTTATTTCCATACTGTTGGTCTAGTTCCTCCTTGATGGTCTGAATGAGTTGGGATGTCGGATATTCTATCATTTGTTTTTGGATGACGTTAAGCACTCTCGTGCGGACAAAGTTCTGAAAAAAAAGAGTACTATGAATCACTACTTTTGGCCTAAAAAAAACCGTGTTGGAACTTTGATGCTCCTCGTCGTGTATAACGGCTCTATTTGAATTAAATATATGAGAAGCTAAAAGACTAATTGGCAACAAGATGTGATTTTGCGGTATTGTTAAATAGTTAATATTAAGTAAATGTTGTTTGATTTTCCCTACGGTCTGGTTTAATTTGATATATACTTCTTATAAAAAGTAAATATAAATTAAAGATTGTTTTTTAGATCACATCTTGTTTTGCCTTACTAACAGCATAAAGTAGATAATAAAAACAGTTTGTAGTATGAAAAAGAAAATAATTATTGGGGTATTTATTTGCATTACTTCATTCGCTACCGCACAAACGAAAGTAAGTAGCACGAGTATAGGGGTTAATTTAGGCGGTTTAGTATCATTAGTATATGATGATGCTTCTGTTTTAGGGTTAAAAGAGAAGCAATGGAATCAGATTCGCCAGTATCAAAGAGATTGTGAAAGTCAATACAATAGTTGGGTTGGCAGCAATCACTACAGTACATATGAACTTAATAAAAAAAGAGACCAACTCTACAGAGAAATTAGAATCAAAATTGGTGATATTCTAACGATTGAACAACAAGAGAAATGGAGAGATCGAGATAATATATACGTTTATAATCACTATCATCCTTATGATCACAAAAGAGATCATCATAACCACAAGAGCAATAAGTATAAAAATAAACACAAGAAAAAAAACAAAAACAAACACAAGCATGAGTATTGTGATTAGATAAAAAGAACGCCTTTTAGGCGTTTTTTTTTGTTATAGTGTACAGGGATTAAAAGACACGCTTTCCAAGCTATTTCCTTAACAAATAGATTCTTTTTTTAACAGGGGTGTTAAATATTCTCAATTTATGAATATTTAGCTGAAGGATACTCTGTGTGGCATAATGTTTGAAACTTTGATTATTAAATAAATCATCTTGTTTTAGGTGATAATTACATCACATTTAAAAGAAAGGATAGCTATGAATCAAACTAGTATGCATGCAAGAAAAGAGAACCTCTTTTTAGTTAATCAAAAAGGGTTTAAGCTGTTTGTTCCCCTTGTGTTTTTTTTAATACAAGTTGCTTTTGGTCAAGTCACAACAACACAATTTCCTTACTTTTTATCTCTGCAAGAAGGAAACAGTCCACCAGCTGGAGTTTATTTACCTGGGGCGAATAACAAGGCTAAGTTTACCAAGGAAGGACTTTTCTTGACGGAATTAAAACAGTTCCAATTTGGTGCTATTCTCTTGCAGGATCTTGCTTTTAACTCTGACAATGGATTAGATATCAGTTTTGAATTTAATATTTATGATGGCGATCAGGTAGGAACAGATGGAATTTTAATGTTCTTATATGATGGATCAATTCCCAATAGTGAAATGCATATGGGAGCAACAGGACGTTCGTTGGGTTATGTATTTAGTAGAGCTGCTGAATCAGCTAAATCAAAAAGAGAAAAAGGAGTCCCTGGTGCTTATTTAGGTATAGGTTTAAATATTTCTGGAAACTTTAAGGTTAGAAATTTTGGAGAATCAGCTCGTATGAATGGAACGGCTATCGGATGGCCAGGTGGTAGCATACAAGGTGCTAGTCATATCACACTAAGAGGTGGTGAATTGAAGTTACCACAGTCTGATCCTTATTCGGGATATAGAGGGTATCCGGTGTTGAAAACGGTATCAACACTAGCTGTCGATTCCAAGGAAAGAGGTGGAGCTACGATTATGTCTGATGGTACATACCAATATGAATTGGGAACGCTTTTGCCAGAAAACTCTACTTTTAATTTGAGAAATGGCGCAATTGCTGATGATTCTAGTGATCCCAATTTTAGGAAAGCGTTTATTCGACTCATTCCTCATGTTGATGGAGGATTTGAAGTGAGCGTTTTCATACAACATGGAGAGGAAATTACTACAGTCATCGATCGTTATCACTATAAAACAACGGTTAATTATTATGAGAATGCAGAATCGCTTCACGGTGATTTCTCTACCGAAGATCAGAATGTGGAAGGAGGAGACGTAGTTTATACTTTAGAAAGTGTTGTGCCTGAGACTTTTAAAATTGGTTTTGCGGGAGTTACTGGAGGTAGGATGAATCGACATATGATTCGAAATTTAAGTGTTTCTCTGCCTTTTTCAGCAGAAGCTACGGATAAACACTTTGAGGTATGTGAGCAAGCAAGTAGTTTATTTAATCCGCTGTTGAATGATTTGGCTTATGCGGGACATATATCAAATCCAACGGGTTCGATTGAAAATATAGACCCGTATTCCTTCACTTTTTATACGGAAGAGTTGCGCCCAACATTAGATCCTTATACGTATGAAAACGAAGAGGGAAAATGGGTGTACGATCCTATTTTAACCTTGATTTCCTTTGAGCCTAAAGCTATGTTTAGTTTAAAACCTGCTATGGCTAAATACTCAATTAAAGGGAAAAATGGGGCAGTAGGAGAGCCGTATGGAGAAGAAAATTATCGATCGAATATTGCTACAATTACCTTAAACGCCAAAAGGTGTTTAATCCCCCTTAATCCTAACTTACAACTTAGAATTAAGCAATCAACTTTACCTAATTGACACTAAAAAATTAAAAGATGAAAAAAAATATACTGCCCTTACTGTTTTTGTGTTCTTCAACTATCATGTTTGCACAAGTTGGAATTGGAACTAAAAAACCGGATCAATCTGCTTTATTAGATATCCAAACCACCAATAATGAGTTGAAAGGAGTTTTGATTCCCAGAGTATCCTTACATACTTTAACGGATTATTCAACGCTAAATTCGGGTCGTCCTGCCAATAGTTTATTAGTTTTTAACACAACAGAAAATGATGAGTTGACAACGGGATACTACTATTGGTTTGATACAAGTTGGATTCGCTTGGTAACGGATCAGGATAACAAGGATAGAGAGATACCTAAAAATGAAGAATTTGCTGTAAATCTGGAGGAACAAACGCTGTATTTGAAAGATTCAGAACAAAATGTGGTCTCAGTGCCACTAAGCGATATTAATTTGGTAACAACTATGGAATCCTTAGGTCATGGATCCTATCGTTATACCGCAGAAGATGGTACACAAACGAGTATTGATGTTGTAGAAGATGTAATTGCCAACATTGCGACAATCGCAAAGGATACGGTTATTCGTACTTTTATACAAGAGCAGATTACAGCTATGCGCAAACCGATAAGTGGCGATGCTATAATCGCGGTTTCAAATGGCGAGCATGCTGCTTTAGCGTCAGTCCATTTGGGTATTAACAATCAGAGTATCTCAACAGATAAAATCAAACCGGGAACGCAAGGGCAACTATTAGTTACGAATAAGGACGGCGAAGTAATGTGGATAGACGCCACTGATGAGTCTATCCAAGAGGTTTTGTCTTCCAATCAAGCGATTACCTT
>NZ_JBMVQP010000042.1:0-29228 GCF_050522425.1 Myroides sp. C6-3
CGTGGGATGCGTCATCTTTTGGTAGTAATAGGTGTGTTGATTTTGGCGCAACACCCAGGTATTTTCATCCGGACGGTAATACCTAATTTTATACGGGCGATAGTAGGTTTCTTCTGCGCCAACGTCTACCCAAGGAATAGACATGGTGATGCGCTCTTGGGGGTTGATCCAAGCCGCGGCGTCCTGTTCTAAATCGGGTAAAATCATCAGATCCCAGCAGTTGAATACTTTCGATCCAAAACTACCCATCGGCAGTTGGTAGTTGCTGTAATACGTATTACTCCAAGAAATGGGGATATTGCCACCAATTTCAAAGTCATCCCAATCAAAAAGCAAACCGCCCGTTACTAGGTTAATCGGGTCAAAACCCAAAAAGCAAAGCGCTCGAGACAGCGGATTGCGAGATCCCAATAACTTGCGTAGTACGCGTTTATTAAAGGTTTTCAGCAAACCACCAGCCCCTTTTATCAGTCCCATAGCTGCAAAGCGCATCAACAATTCCGACGCACTATACTGATGGGGGATAAACGTTCCGCCCACCAAAACGGGATCGCCTCCCGGAATCTGAATATAAGCCGACAAGCGGTGGTTGTAAAAAGCAAAATAACGCAAGGGATTTTTACTGAGCTTCATCGGCGCATTGGGCAAAGCTGTTAGTCCCATAGGTGGACACCAACAGGTCAAAACATGCTGGGCTTGATCCCCTGACAATTCCGCTTCTTGAGCGAAAACCGTCTGAGAACCAAAGTACACCTCCCCATCGTGGGGAGAACCTGGCATATTGACAATTTTATACCCCGGTAAATCCGTAAGATGGCGACCAAATACCGCAATCCCCATTACCGAAGTGGTCGTAGTAGCCTTGTGTTCTTCATTGACATAAACGGTCCCACCCATCGGTATAGACGTCGGTCCCCCTTCAGATTGAAAAAAAGAAGGTATCGGAATATCGAAATGCAAATAGTCAATCGGATCAAAAATAATCCCCACAAAAGGATGAGGAAGAGGTAAGGGCACCGGAACAAAGGGAATCATCGTCCAGTGAAAATCAACCCCTAATACCAGATCGAAGTGTTTACTCGCCTGTTGTATCCCCGTACCTACGGCTTCTTCTAAACTCAAACTTACTGGTTTTGCCTGTAACACATCTGCGCGTACTGCTAACTTTTTATGCTCCATGACGCTTCAGCTTTTCTTCTTTTTCCATTTATAACCTTGTCTTTTTTTGATTTTTGGTCCATAAAAACAAACCTATCGTTTATAATTAGAAAAAGAAACAAATACCGAGGTATTTTGAAAAAATAGAGGGATTTCCCTGTAAAAAAAATGTTAAATTATACTATTTAAGTATAAATTCAATTAAAATACACTTTTTTAATATGTACCATTTTCATAGCTACTGTTATTTTTACAAAAGCTTTCTCCCTTATCGTCTATCAAAAATTAAACACAAAACAAAAAAAGAGCATTCTTACTATAAAAATGCTCTTCTTTTACTTGTTTTACTTTTCCATTCGTTTATTCTTTCTCGCGCTCTTCTTTTCGTTGATTCAAACTGCGATTTAAACTGCGAACAGAAATCCCTAAATACGCAGCCATATCTTCTTTACTTAGGGTAAGGTCTTGTTTTTTTTGCATCTCTACCAATTGATGCAAGCTATATTCTATGGTGTACAATTGCTGAAAAGAAGCGCGTCTAGCAGTATTGACAATGCGCGCTGCAAAGGCATCTAACAACAATTCACATAAGACACTATCTTTTGCTAACAGCGATTGAAAAAATGGATAAGACAAGACATATACTTCCACCGTATCCAAAGCTTGAACATTACAAAGCGCATCAATCTTTCGAATATACTCAATATCGCCGATCACCTCTCCTTTACCTAAAAACTCCACGATATACTCTTTTTCATTTTCTTCTTCAAAGAAAACTTTTGTTACTCCCCTTTTAATCAATAAAACACTCGAAGCGCTTTCATTTTGAAGAAATAAATAATCTCCGGGAGCATAAGTCACAATAGCTATAGCATCAGGAGTATCCAGTTGCTGCTTATAGCGTTCGTCAATGTAATTCAAAAAGGTTTCGTTGGTTCGTATCATAGGAATGTGAGACAATTGTCCCTTTTATTTATTTTTATTTGTAGAAATTTACCGCATAAATTGCAAAAATACAAAACATGCAACTACAAAATAAAATCCCTTATTGCCTTTAATACAGCTGATACACTCATCCTGTTCTCCTGTCCTTTATTAGAGGGTGTAAATCGATGCAATCCTACATTCTTCCATCAGCAGTAGAGCTAGAAGGTCATGTGGCTTATCACCTTTATGCGGTAAAGGATCTTATGAACAACAGGAAGCACCAACACACACAATGCGTTGCCTTACAAAATTTAGACGAATTATTACTTTTATTATAACCTTTATGAGACATTTAATCGACATAGAAACATGGAATAGAAAAGAACCCTTTGCCTTCTTTTCTACTTTTGACGAACCATTTTTTGGTATCACCGTAACCATTGAATGCACCACGGCTTATGCAAAAGCCAAGCAAAAAGGACAATCGTTTTTCTTATACTATTTATATCGCGCTTTAGAAGCAGCCAATCGCATTGAAAATTTCCGTTATCGCATTGTAGACAAACAGGTATATCTATATGATCACATTCACGCATCGCCAACGATAAACAGACCCAATGGAACTTTTGGCTTTGCGTATATGAATTACCAAAAAGACGAAAATACCTTTATTCAACACGCCCAAGAAGAAATTAGAAAAACACAGGAATCAACAGAACTATTACCTGCTACAACAGGTGAAAATGTCATTCATTTCTCCGCGATCCCTTGGTTAAACTTCACTTCACTTGCCCATGCGAGAAGTTTTTCATTTCCAGATAGTGCTCCTAAAATTTCCTTTGGCAAGGTTACAGAGAATCAAGGGGTACTGCGTATGCCCGTTTCAATTCACGCTCATCACGCCTTGGTTGATGGTTTTCACGTGGGATTATTTGTAGAGGAATTTCAAAAACAACTAAACAGATAACAGATAACAGATAACAGTTAACTCCTAGCAAGAACAGACTATAGACGAGGTTCCTTCGACATGAGTCTACCTTGCCTTCATGGTGAGTCCATAGTGCGTCTATTAAAAACGTCATTTTAATGGACTCACTATGGACTCACTATGGACGCACTATGGACGCACTATGGACGCATCTCGAACAAGCTAGGTTGAATACAACAACAAAAAACACAAAAAAACCATCCCTAAAACAAAGGATGGTTTTCGTATAACTGTAACTATCAACCGTTAATGGTAAACTGTTTACTATCTAATTCCAGATTGGTTTAACCAAGCGCTGTATTTTCTACTATTTTGATTGTGTTGCGCCAATGTAGTAGCAAATTCGTGGTATCCCATTCGGTCAACACTTGCACAGAAATAGACATAATCGTGCTTTTCTGCATTCAATACTGCGTCAATTGTACCTTTATCTGGCATAAAAATTGGGCCTGGTGGTAGACCTACATGCTGATACGTATTATACGGTGACGCAATTTCTGTATCCTTGAGGTAGACCCTTTTGATCACTTGATCAAAATCATTTGTATATAATTTCTTTGCATACACTACTGTAGGATCCGCTTGAAGAGGCATTCCAATGCGCATTCGGTTTAAATACACCCCTGCTACTTTTGATTTCTCGTCGTTTTTACCTGTTTCTTTTTGTACAATTGAAGCCAAAATAGCGACCTCTACAGGAGTTAACCCTAATGCAGCTGCTTTTTCTTTTCTTTCTTCATTCCAGAACTTCAAGTATTCTTTATGCATCCTATTGCGCATTTTTAAAGGCGTAACAGTCCAATAGAACTCATACGTTTCTGGCAAAAAGCAAACTAAAACACTTTCTTTAGTAAATCCGTTTTCTTCTAAGAATTTAGCATCATAAAACACCTCTAGCATCGCAAGGCTATCTGCTTCAACTTGAGAAGCAATTCTGCCTGCTAAATTCTCAATTCGCTCTTGGTTGTTAAACGTCAATCGAACAGGAACATTTTTGCGTAAAGCTTCTATCAAGCTGTAGCTATCCATTCCATTGGTCAATTTAAATCGCCCTGCGATCAGATTGCTATTGTAACTTCTCTGACTGGCAATTTCTTCAAATCCTTCTGGGTCATTTAAATACGGACGCAAGGTTTGCAAGACATCCTGAAAATTATCTGAGGTTTTAATGTAGAAATACTCTTTTTCATTCCAATTTTGCACATTGGGTAAAAAGGCCTTTTGATACCACATATACAAATAACCCAAAAAAACAAAAGCACCTATCACAGAAAGTGCGATCAATATATTTTTAAATTTCATATTTTCTTTAAAATATTAACTGATACATTATTTCATCTTTAAACGTTTGTCCTACTTTGGTCCACGCTTTTTTTATTCCTATTTGTTGAAAATTAAATTTGGCGAATAGCTGAATACTCGCTTGATTATCGGATGCAATATTAGCATAAAGTTGGTTTAAATACAGGTATTCTCTACTATAATTTAGCACCAAACCTAAAGCCTGAGAACCAATTCCTTGTGCTCTATTTTCATCGTTTTGAATAACAATCCCCACTCCCGCTCTACTATTTTTGGGGTCAAAATCAAACAAATCAATCAATCCCAATGTTTCATTTGTTTCTTGTGAACAGATTACTAATCGAAGTTGTTTAGCTTCGTAAATATCTAAATGTGCATTTTCTAGGTATTGGTGAATCAAAAAACGACTATAGGGTGTTTGTGTATTGCTGACTTCCCACAAGCGCACGTCATTTTCTATTTGATAGATAAAATCTAAATCTTCTGGTTCTAATGCACGCAAATAAATGGTGTCTGTTTCTAATCTAATCATGTGTTATATCCTAATACTTCCTTGAAAAACAAAAGTTGCAGGTCCTTTTAAAAACACCTGTTGATAGGTCTTATTTGCATATTCGAAAGCAACAAATAACGTTCCACCTTCTACGTCAATTTTCACCTCATTTTGATCGAGTTTCCCCAAGTTGTGCATAGCTAAAGCTACAGCAGTTGCTCCTGTTCCACAAGATAAGGTTTCATCTTCTACTCCCCTTTCAAAAGTTCGAATTCTGAAGTGATTGGGTCCTTCTTGTTCCACAAAATTCACATTGGTTCCCTTCGGTGCATAGGTTTCGCTATTTCTGATTTGTTTTCCTTTTTTATACACATCAAGATACATCAAGTCGCGTACAATTTCGACATGATGTGGGGATCCCGTATTAAGGAAAACACTTTTTTCTCTTCGCTCTATTTGCTTGACATCGATCATTTGCAGCGCTACATTATTCTCTTGATCTATTGTTGCATAATGCAATCCATCGATAGCGATAAAATGACATTCTTCCTGAATTATTCCCAGCTGTTTGGCAAATGAAACAATACACCTTCCACCGTTCCCACACATGGTACTTTCCTTTCCATCCGAGTTAAAATACACCATTTTAAAATCGGTTTGTTCGTCTTCCTCTACGAGAATCAAGCCATCTGCTCCAATGCCAAATCGGCGATCACACAAATGAGCAATGAGATCCACGTTGGATGCATCGAATGTTTTTTGACGGTTATCTAGCATGACAAAGTCATTTCCCGTTCCTTGGTATTTCCAAAAGGACAACATATACAACTGTTTTTTAGCTAAGTTTGGAACCAAATTTACAAATAATCTCGTTGATTTGGTACTTTGTTAACCATTGGTTAAACACTTTTTAATTCCTTTTTTGCTTTTTTATTTTTACTATCGTTTCATTTTAACTCTTATTGTATGATGAAAAAATTCTTAACTACCTTCTTAACTTGTTTGCTCACAGCAGCACTTACCTTAGTGGGTTATACGTATTATATCGAGAACACCCAGCAGATCGCAGACAATAACGCGACCGCCCCGTTGGCAATACCGCCAGCATCTGATAGGATAAAAAGCACTCCCGTCGACTTTACCTCCGCTGCAGAAAACACAGTAAACGCAGTGGTACACGTCAAGAACTTGAGTTATATCACCACTCGAAGCAATCCATTACTTGAGTTTTTTTATGGCTATAAGGGAGGTACACAAACGCAAATCGGAACAGGATCTGGTGTCATTATCTCCGAAGATGGGTATATAGTAACCAATAATCACGTCATTGCCAATGCGTCAGAATTAGAAGTTACCTTAAACAACAATAAAACGTACAAAGCTAAACTCATAGGAACAGAAAAAGAAATGGATTTAGCCTTACTAAAAATTGACGCCCTAGAGAAGTTGCCGTTTTTAACTTTTGGTGATTCGGATGCTATCCAACTTGGTGAATGGGTATTAGCCGTTGGAAATCCGTATAATTTAACATCAACTGTCACAGCCGGTATTATTTCTGCCAAAGCAAGGAATTTATCCGAGGCGGGAATTCAATCCTTTATCCAAACGGATGCAGCAGTGAACCCAGGAAATAGCGGTGGCGCTCTAGTTAATGTGCAAGGTGAATTAATTGGTATTAACACGATGATTTCTTCCAATACAGGTTCTTATGTGGGATATGCTTTTGCCGTACCTTCCAATGTGACGAAAAAAATTGTCGAAGATTTCTTACAATATGGCGATGTACAACACGGAGTACTTGGAGTCAGTGGATTTGAACTCAACACCACTTGGGCGCAAAAGCTACAATTATCAACAGACAAAGGATTTTATATACAAGACATTCACCAAGACGCTGACCCCGAAAAAATACAGCTCAAAAAAGGAGATATTATCACTGCTATTAACGGTAAGCGTATTTCCTCCTTTGTCGATATTAAAAATGTACTCAACACCAAGCGTCCAGGAGATGTTGTTCAGGTAACCGTTCAAAGAGAAAACAAAACCCTACAAAAAGACATTCAGTTGGTGCAGGCAAATTCAACTAGTTTTGTTTTTCAAGGTATTGAATTTAGTGAACTAACGAAAGAAGAAAAAACAAAATTCAAGATCAATTACGGAGTAAAAATAACAGCGATAACAGCAGAGAAATACCTCCCATATCAAGCAGAATTGACGAATGCTATTTTACTTAGCATACAGGGAAAAAAAATAAACAATATGGAACAAGCGAAGCAATTATTCGCTCAACTAAGTAACAATCAACGCATAAAACTAGACGTTTTATCTCCAAATGGTGAATTAATCAAATTCTATTTATAAAAGAAGGAGGAGATTAATTCCAAAATTTAACTTTTGCTTTATTCATAAAAAAAGCGGACTTTTGCACTAATTTTATACAACACAATCTAATACAATATGAAAGATACGAGTTTATACGAAAAGGAATTGGCTTTTCAGGCAGACAGAAGAAAAGCATGTGTAGAGTTTATCAAGATCATCAGTGATTTATGGTTTGATAAATCTATTGAGTTATTAATGTTCCGCAATCAATTGATTGACCGCAGCGTTAGTGACATCATCAATTTACATGAATATGCTGCTAAGTTTGTTGAGAAACCGATTAACATTTTTGATACCGTTGAAATAGCGAAAGCGATTCAACAAGCTGATCTTCCACCTTCTAGAATTGATATTGGTCGTCTAACTTATGAATATCATTTAGAAGACAACAAGCATAGCAATGCGTTAGGTTTTGTTGTAAGCAAATTAAAAGATGCTAAAAATACAGGAGAGATTGTTCCTAAAGACGTTGTACTGTACGGTTTTGGTCGTATTGGTCGTTTATTAGCTCGTGAGTTGATGAACAAAATTGGAAAGGGGCAACAAATGCGTTTAAGAGCTATTGTTACACGTGATAAAAACGATGCTGTATTATTAGAGAAGAGAGCTTCTTTATTGAAATATGACTCAGTACACGGTGACTTTGAAGGTTCTGTAGTTGCAGATCCAGCAAACAATGCTTTAATCATCAACGGAACGACAGTTCACATGATTTCTGCCAGTACACCTGAAGAGATTGACTATACAGCTTTTGACATTGACAATGCGTTAATCATTGACAATACAGGAGCTTTCACAACAGAAGAGGCTTTAAAACGCCACTTATCATCAAAAGGAGCATCAAAAGTATTATTGACAGCACCTGGAAAGGGAATTCCAAATATTGTACACGGAGTAAACCACACAGAATACAACCCTGCGGAAGTAAATATCTGGTCTGCAGCTTCTTGTACGACTAATGCTATTACACCTATTTTAAAAGTTATGGAAGATAACTTTGGTGTAGTAAAAGGGCACTTAGAAACCATTCACGCGTATACAAACGACCAAAACTTGGTTGATAATATGCACAAAAAATACCGTCGTGGTAGAGCAGCTGCTTTAAACATGGTAATTACAGAAACTGGAGCAGGAAGTGCAGTTGCTAAAGCATTACCTTCATTAGCAGGTAAGTTAACTTCAAACGCTATTCGTGTACCGGTTCCCAATGGATCTTTAGTTGTATTAAACTTAGAGATTGGAAAAGAAACTTCAGTAGAAGCTTTAAACGAAGTGATGCGCAAGGCTGCGTTAAACGGTGATTTAGTAGAGCAAATCAAATATTCATTAAACAACGAGTTAGTATCGTCTGATATTGTTGGAACATCTGCACCAGCTATCTTTGATAGTAAAGCAACGATTGTTTCTGCTGATGGTAAAAACGTGGTTATGTATGTTTGGTATGATAACGAATATGGTTATAGCCACCAAGTTATCCGCTTAGCGAAATACATCGCACAAGTAAGACGTTACACTTACTATTAATAGCTAGGATTTACGATTTATAAGAACAAAAAAGAGAGCAATTGCTCTCTTTTTTTTTAACTAACTGTAACCAAACTTATTCTATTTGTATGAATATTGTTTCAATAGGTTGGTTCGCCTTGTACTTCTAATTGACTTAGTCTCTGATGTAGCGTTGGCTTATCCTGTACATAGTCCTCTACCCATTGTTCTAAGCGATCTACATCATAAGGTAACATTTGTACTAAGGCTTTATTAAATTCTTTCGCAAAAAGCTCAGAATCGAAACTTACGTTTTCTAAAATTCTCTTTGTATAGTCAAACATTAATCTGTTTTCCATTTTTTTAATACTCTTTTTCACATTAAACAACAATCAAAAATAATCTATTAACAAATAAAAAGCAAATTCAATATGTTTTCTTACATTTTCTTAAAATTAAAACAACATAAGCACAATATAAACTATTTTCACAAGGTTACGGAGACTTCTCTTTACATTTTATGCAGTAATTCGTTTTTTTTTCTAATTAAACTGCAAGGTCATTGCAAATAAAACGAACCTTTCGTCCTGTGATTTGCTAATTAATCCTTAGATATTACATTTCGAGAATAATAAATTCACTGCGTCTATTCTCTTGATGTTGTTTGTCTGTACACGGTACTCCATTCCTACATTTGTTTAACAATTGAGTTTCACCATACCCTTTTCCTGTCAAGCGACTTGGGTTAATACCTTGTTTAACCATCCATTGGATTGTTGCTTTTACACGACGATCGGACAACATCCTATTGTATTCGTCATTTCCTCTACTATCTGTGTGAGAGCGAACATCAATTTTTATGGTAGGGTATTCTTTCATTACCTCCACTACTTTCATCAACTCAATCGCAGCATCACGGCGGATATTCGATCGATCAAAATCAAAGTATATAGGATTTAAATTCAGTTTCTTAAATAAATCATCCTGTAGTTCTATAGGTTTTTCGGTTTTTTCTAAACCGATATTCACTGTTTTAGCTCCAGGTTCCTGAGTGACATTGAACGCCACTTCTATCGTATTGTATAATTCTTTTTCTGCTTTTATACGGTATTTATAGCCACAAGCTAGAGATTCTGTTTTGTAGAATCCTTTGACATCTGTAAATAACGTATCTGATTTTTGATACAATGCGTCCGAAACAATCACACGCGTATGTGCCAGTACCTCCTTGGTGTCCTTGTCGTACACAACCCCTTCAAGTGTTTGCTTGCATGGTTTTTCGGCAAGAAAGTAAATATTGTCTATCTCTTTTTCCTCCCCTCGATTTGAACTTATAAATCCTTTATTTTGTTTAACATCCAAGTAGAAGCCGAAGTCGTCTCTATTACTATTGATGGGCGCTCCCATATTAACAACGGGGCCAAAACTTCCATTGGGATAGAGTTTCGTTGCGAAAATATCAAGTCCTCCTAGCCCTGGATGGCCATCCGAAGCAAAATACAATTGATAATCAGCGGCAATAAAAGGAAAACTCTCTCGACCTTCTGTATTGATTGTCTTTCCTAAATTTTCAACAGTACCATATCCTCCATTTTCATATAAAGCAACGCGAAACAAATCGGATTGTCCTCTTGTACCTTGGCGATCCGAGGAGAAATACAACCATTTTTCATCGGGTGTGAGTGCGGGATGGGCAGTGTTGAAATCATCTGAATTCAGCGGTAATTCTTCCACTTCTCCCCATTGGCCGTCCTCTTGTTTTACGGCTTTGTACAATTTCAAAAGCGATGTTTTATCTCTATTATGTTTACTTTTCCCACTTGATTTACTGTTGTTTCGCGTAAAGTACATCGTATTGCCATCTTTGGTAAAGATCGCTGTTGCATCATTGACTGCTGAATTGATTTCCGGAGCAAATAGGACGGGTTCTTCAAAGCCATTTTGACCAATTGTGGAGCGATACAAGCTCGTATAGCTTTCGTTGGTCCACGTGTGGATTTGACTTCCTTTTTGGTGATCGGTTGCTCGCGCAGAGGTAAAGACCAATTGATCTCCCAAAATTGTTCCGCCATAATCAGAATAAACCGAATTAAAGTCCAATTTTTGGATGTTGTAGCGATCAGATCGATTTTCAATATGCGTCAAGTAATCGCGGTTTTTAGTATACAACATGGCTCTAGAATCTGTTTGTTCAAGTATGGCAAACTGATCCATCATTTGTTGAGATTTAGCATAATCTTGTACTGATTTAAGCGTTTGCGCATAGCGATAATAGTATTCAGAAGGAAGTTTTGACACGTCCTTCTTGTCATAGGTTCCTTCAAATAACTCGGCATACCATTTATTTGCTTCTACCGATTTACCGCTAAAAAAATAGGCATCCGCTAAATTTTGTAACATATCCGCATTACTATAGCCGTTTGCCGCCATGCGTTAATATATTTTGATTGCATCAACATACGCCAACTGTTCAAAATTTTTATCTGCTTGTTTTTCTTTTCTTGTTTGACTATACCCTAGCGTTCCAATACTTAGTATAACGCATAGTATTCCCAAGTGTATCATTTGTCTTACCATAGTACCTACTTTTTTTTAGAAAAATCTTGGTGATGTCACACGTTTGAACCCGTTAAATAAGCTAAAGCGCATAAATATTTCATGTGAGCCTGAATTATAACGCGCTAGCTTCGTTGTTTCAGCATCATAGCTATAGCCAACCATGAAATTATCAGACACCTGAAAACCAACCATTCCACTTACAGCAGCATCCCAGCGGTAAGCAACTCCAGCTGTAAATTTATCGACAAATAGAAAGTTAGCTGACAAGTCTACTTGCAAGGGAGAACCTTGTTCTACTTTCACCATCGTTGCAGGTTTGAATTGGATCTCCTTAGTCAAATCAAAAACATAGCCCCCGGTTACATACAAGTGCATTTTTTCACGTAGTGTTTTAATCTCATTATCATCATATCGAGAACGCGTGAGTAAGGTTGGCACAGACATCCCCACATAAGCCTTTTCTGAATACAAAAATAAACCTACACCAATATTGGGGGTAAATTCATTTTTAACATCCTCTGCGGCAACGGGGTCCGTTGGATTGTAGATATTTAATTTACTGTAATTTACATCGAGTAAACTAGCTGATCCCTTTACACCAAAAGCCATTTTATAGTTGTAATTCAAGTCAATCGCATAGGAGAGATCTACAGCAAAGGTATTGTCATCCATAACCCCCAAATGATCATTGACAAAACTAACCCCCAATCCCAATCCTGAC
The DNA here is from genome assembly GCF_050522425.1 of Myroides sp. C6-3. Lineage (NCBI taxonomy): Bacteria > Pseudomonadati > Bacteroidota > Flavobacteriia > Flavobacteriales > Flavobacteriaceae > Myroides > Myroides sp. C6-3. Next base: position 12,016 of record NZ_JBMVQP010000042.1, read on the forward strand.
TCACCTAAAGGAGTATTCACTGCTACCGTTGCCGTTTTAGGAGCCCCCTCGAGTCCAACCCATTGGGTGCGATAGAGTCCAAAAATATGTACTCCTTCTCTACTTCCAGCATAAGCGGGGTTGATATTCGAGTGATTATACATGTACTGCGTGTACTGCGGATCTTGTTGTGCTTGAAGTTGTTGCACAGCAAACAGTCCTATACCACCAAGTACCATCGCTTTTACTACTTTTTTTACTTTCATCTATCCTGGTTTAATTGGTCTCTAAATGTAAATTAGCGGCTTTTTTAATCATGCGACTTCCATGAGCATCTGTGTATTCATACGTTACCACATAATAGTAAGTTCCACTTGGTAGCTTCTTACTCTTGTCGACGGTAATTTTACCTCCTGAATACCCCGTAAACACATTAGCACTTCCATCTCCATAAGGGTCATACCCCGTTGTTTCATATACTTTCACCCCCCATCGGTTGTAGATTTCCACTCTATTGTTGGGGTGTTTTCTAATGTTTTCAATAATGAAGTAATCGTTTTTGCCATCTCCGTTTGGAGTCACTAAATTGTAAATCACCACATCCCCCTCAATAACCCAATCTTTTTTAATCGTAGCTAAAGTGAAATAACCATAGTTCTTTATTTTCGCAGGTGTCGTTACCCTGTTTGTAGACATATCCACTACTCCACCTTCATCCACCCATAACTGTTGTTGCTCATCCCAGCGAACAATATGCAACTCCCCTTCAGGATCTTTCAACAGTTCTTTCGGAGTTGTTCGCTCATCCCAGGTCAAACTCAAAATAACTGAATTCTCTTCTCCAGATTTACCATTCACTCTCCAATATTCCTTTTCGTTTAGGACCCGAATAACACCTGCTGTATTCTTATGTGCTTCAAAAAAAGAGGCGTCATCGATATAGTATTGAGACAAGATCGTTGCGGAGACATGATCCGGTGCACTAATAAATGCCGGGCGATAAAACGCATCCTGTCCAATAGGAAACTCAAAGGAATCGCGACCTATTTTCTCAACCTCACCATCGACAAAACTATGATTACCTACATTGACATGCTGTGCATTAGGCATAAAGCTAATCATCCCCTGTGGGAGTGCTTTTGCACCTGTTTTTGTTGGGTCGACTTTGACAATTCCATTTTTAAAATCAGCCAAACCATAGATATCTATATTGTTCTTCAAATCAAAGGCAATCCCTTCGAGTTCACTATCGAATTCCACATGATAAAAAGAAGTTAACCCTCCACCGTAGATTTGTTTAGCTTGAGTCTCCGCATTTAAAACAAAATGCGTAGAAGAGGTTTTGCTTCCTGTAGTTAAACCGAAACTACCCTCATTTTTGAAGTTTTTATAAAAAATTAAGTTCCCGTCGTTTACAAAGTTCCCTGCTTCTGTATTCACAAAATCAAAACGAGTAGACACAACGGTTTCTGGACGGACACTAAATAAACCTGTATTAACCAGCTGCATAGGAGTTGATTCATCCTGTCCATAGGATATACTGTGCACACTGACGAGCAATAAAACGGTAAACTTCAAATAACTTTGACTCATAGTACCTTCATTTAAATGATTTGATTTTTTATTTTCTCAGCCTTTAGCTATTACTTATTTGCTAAAACATATCTTAATTTAAAACACCAATGCCTTAAATTTCACTTAAAATTAATTAAAAAACACAAATAAAAAAACACATCAATACAAAACAATAACTTATATTTTAATCATTAACTCAAATTATCTCTCGTTTTTTAACCAAAAAAAACGATATTCAAACAACAACATTTATTTTTTAACGAATTAATCAACATATATAAAACCACACTGATTTTATACTAATTTTAGTTTTTCAAAAAAAAGAAAGAAACTACTCCACTAAAAAGAGAGTTAAGACGATCTTTTCGCTTAAAACAAAAAAAGCCCCGTAGAAGTTGGACGTACTTCTACGGGGCTTCTTTATACTGCCTTGGTTGTTTAGCATTCCGCTATTTAAACGCTAAAGTCATTTCTCTTTTTCCCGGTGGTCCCGGTACGATTTCCAATGTAAAACCAGCGGCCTTCATATTTCTTTTGATAGCAGATCGACAGGCATAGGTTACTAATACGCCTCCTTTTTTTAAGCTATCGTATGCTTTTTTAAAAATATCTTCTGACCACAGATGCGGTTGAAATTGATATCCAAACACATCAAAATAAACCAGGTCAAAAAAATCAGTTTCAACCGTTACCTCTTCAAATTTTGACTGTATCTTCTGCACTACAACATCGTGGTGTACTTGTACTTCTCTATTCCATTCCGCTTGGTGTAAGGCAGTAAATAGAGCTTTCCCTTTTTCAAATTCGGGCAGTAAAGAAGGATAAGTCAAAACTTGGTATTCTTCTTGATTCAAGGGAAAAGCTTCTATGCTGTGATACACCAGTGCTTTCTCTTTCGGCACTAAAACTGCCATGGTCAAAAGAGCGTTGAGACCTGTTCCAAAACCGAATTCTAAAATGCGTATTTCGTCTTGTTGGATAAACCTCATCAATCCCTGCTCAATATACACGTGCTTAGACTCTTGCATCGCACCGTGAATCGAGTGATAGGTTTCTCCCCATTCTTCCATTTCCAATGAATGAGAGCCATCAGACGTTACAATTATTTTTCTCTTCATTCTCTTTTAAGGGATTAATAGTTTTTTTATTCTTGGAATAGGTCCACCACATTTTTTTTGGTGGCAGCTTAAACACGCTTGAACGATGGCGTTGAATTTTTCTTTGGTTTGTTGATTTGGATCGGCATAAAATTCTTCTTCTACCGCAATAAATGCGCGGGCTTGCGCTTCAAAAAACAGATCCCTTTCTGAAGGATCAGTCATCACAGCGCTAAATAAACGGTGATGTAGTGCAGGCATCGTATCTTTAATCTCCAGTCCCTCCATGATTCGATCGCGAATACGCTGATTATCCACATACATTTGCTCCATCAAAGCTGCCATTTCAGACATTTCATAGAGTAAAAATCCACTATTCTCTTGCTTTGTTTCCGTTTGAATTTCTTTCCTCTCTTTGTTGACTTGCTGGCAACTCATAGTGAAAGCGAGGAACAACAGGACAACTACCGCTTGTATTCTCATAGGGTCTTAATTAGCAATGGCGATACCATCCGCTTCAAAGGCATAGGTAATTTTAGGTTCTGTGATGGCTTCTATTTCCTCTTTGCTTTTTCCTGCATCGTGGGCATAGTGTCTTAATTCATCAACGGAAACAACCGATACAAATGCCTTTCCTTGCATAACCACCTCATGTCCACCTGCATTCATTGGGGCAAAAAAACCATAATCTTTAAATCGCACAAAACTACTTTGGTCTTGATCTAGATCCACTTGCATCCAACAGCCTTTCTTTTGACAAACTTCTTTAATTGTCGAAGCAAAAGAAACGCGCAACGTATCTCCTTCTTTTAATTGTTCAAATTCTTTCCACATAGCTTCTTTAGACAATACATTTTGTTGTTTATCTAAGTCTTGTCCGAATGTTTCATATTCTTTTTCGCTTGTAGAAACTACGGTTTCCAACTCGTTTTTTTGTTCTGATTTCTTTACACAACTAACAGTTACTAAAGAAAGTAATCCAATTGTTAATACAAGGTGTTTCATATGCTTGTTTGCTACAAATTATTTAGCCAAAGATAATTAAAAAACAAAATGAAAAATAAAGACCTGCCGTATTCCTCTTACACCGATCTCTTTTGCAAAAGCAAGCGAAAGAAGCAAACCAAAATTTTAAATAGCCGATTGAGGGTGTGAGATAAACGCATGGGTATAATTCCTTTATAATCAAGAGGCAACACCTCTTTCCGAACGCTTTTTTTTAACAGAAACAATCTGTTTTTACCCTCAAAAAGTTAAAAATACCCTAAATAGGGTATTTCAGTAATTCTATGTTTGAGTGATATTTGCCTTACAAACAAAGAACAACATAAAGGTAGCCGCTTTATATATTAACAGATCATTAACTAAGATAAATCATTTTTTTTTAAACAAACCTTTAATATTAATTTTTTACGTATGAAAAAAGTAGTTCTAAGTCTAGCAATGCTAGCAATTGGTTTTACAGCTAGTGCTCAAAGCCACAAAAACAATCTTACACAAGATGGGGAAAGAAATAACACGACGGTAACTCAAACAGGTACTTTATTAAACAAGGCTGTTACAAACCAAGAGGGGAATGAAAACACAACTACATTAGCTCAAACTGGAAACCTACACCGTTCTGACGTTCAACAAGCTGGAGATGAGAACAAAGTTTCTATTGCACAATACGGTAATGGACAAGCTGTAGAGGTTATCCAAGACGGATTAGACAACAGAACAGTTGTTGACCAAAGAGAAACTTTTAATACTTCAGTTAATACACAAGATGGAGAGTACAACAGCATCTATGCTACTCAAGATGGTGTATTAAACAGCTCAACAATTAACCAAGAAGGAGAAAGAAACGAAATCATTTCCGAACAAACAGGCTTTTTAAACTTCTCTGCTATGGAGCAAAATGGAGCGAACAACTCTATTACCTTCACTCAAGGAGAGCTTGGAAATGATTCTACAATCAATCAAAACGGAAATGAGAACAGCGTAGATTTCGTACAAGCAGGAGAATTCAACATTTCAGCTATCGGTCAAGCAGGAAATGGAAACGCGTATACTGGAATCCAAGATGGTGCATCAAATACGAATGTAGTATCACAAGGTGGTTCAGGCAATACAGCAAATTTAGCTGTTACAGGACGTTTTAACACAACAAACTTCGCTCAAGATGGCGATGACAACACGGCTGAAATGACGATTACAGGAAACGACAACATCGTTGGTATCGATCAATTCGGTGATAATAGTTCATCAATCATCTCTATTGAAGGAAATGACAACCGCGCATACAGCTACCAAATTGACAATTCTAAGTCAACTATTGATCAAGTAGGAGACGCAAACGTTGCTCATGTTGTTCAGTTGGATATGAACCAGATCTCTGATCTTTATCAAGATGGTACATACAACAGAGCTGAAGTAACACAAAAAGGTGCTTACAACAACAACTATGTGTCTCAAAATGGAGATGGTAACGAAGCGTACACAATGCAAGACGGAAGATTTAATCACTCTGTTATCATGCAAGAGGGAACAACAAACAATGCAGTACTAAACCAAACAGGTAATTTTCATCAAAATGTAGTTACTCAATCTGGAGCAGGAAACATGGCTACAATTACACAAGGATTAAACTAGTCTTTGGCTAAAACTAAATTGACTGGTAGACTTACCAGTCAATTTTTTCTTTTCATTTTTAACTTCAACTATTTTTTATCATGAAAGCTTATTTTGCTTCTGTATTTATTTTTTGTTGCTGCTTGCATAGCATGGCACAAGAAAATCCGATGGCACTACAAGTTGTTGAACACAAAGGTCAATTGTTGATCCAAAGTACACCTAAAGACATCTTGAATAAAACGACCATCCAACAAGATAATTTAGTTGCCGTTTTACAAATTGGCCAGCACAATACCGTGCACACTGCTGTACAATCGAGTACCTCAGATTTGAGCTATACGCAACAAGGAAACAACAACCTCATTGATATTGTAGCCAAAGGCGAAGACATCAAACACAACATTGCACAATACGGTGATCAAAATTCATTTGAAAACTACAGCTTCAGCTCTAGCGGACAACAAGCACTAGAACTTATTCAGCAAGGCAATAAACAGGAGGTATCTATTTTTGGAGAAAACTCCATGTCAAAAGACATGAAAATAACTATAGAAGGAAACGAAAAAACACTAATGATAAGAAACTTCAATTAGAAATTAGAGCTAATCCATCTTCCTATGAAAACACAGCTTATTTATTTTCTCTTTTTTATTCTTAGTTTTTTTCATTCAAATGCTCAAATCATGAATACGCAAATTGAAGCTATTCTAGATGTTAAACAAGATGCTGATCAACTTCACATTACAAGTATAGCCCAAAGTAAAACAGAAATTACAACTAGTATATCGTATAAACTTTCGCTAATTAAAACCAACCTCCTCACCCTAAATCAATCTAAAAACGATCAAAGTGGTCGTCAAGTTCTTGAGCCTTTTCAACGCCTTGCCCTTTCTTCTACTCAGGTAAACACCACAGAAGAAGATCGACTAATTATTCTATTGCTTATTTATGACGTCAATGAAAAGCTCATCGGAACCGCTCGTCACGTCATTAACGAGACTAGAGATGAAAATCACATCAAAGAATCGTTAACCCAACAAATAGAGGAAGAAGTTGAAAAAGTAGCCCAACAAGAAGAGGTTCCTTACGGACAAATCAGTTTTAGAGGTATCGTAGTCGATGAAACAAAGACAAAAGCGGGTCGAGATTTTTATCAACTCTATTATTCGAACTATCTAGCAAGCAATATTAACTCGGAGCATATTATAACCATTACGGAAGCTATTACACTAGGAAACAACACCAAAATAACACTCAAAACAAACCAAGCCCTCATCTTTGAATTTTTCGTTCGCACCCAATATGATTATCTTAAAACAATGAGTAATACTGCATTGACCTTAACCTTAAGACATCTGGAGCAACTTAAACTAAACAACCAACGAACTAAAACTTTTTAACAATGAAATTTACATTTTATTTATTTGCCTTTTTGATCACCTCTTTATGTTCGGCACAACAGCTGACGTATAAACCGATGAATCCCTTTTTTGGCGGTGAAGTTTTTAACTACCAAATGATGTTGAGTTCTGCGAATGCACAAAACTCTTTTAAAGATCCTGCAACCAGTAAACCTAAAGCAACAAACAGTTTAAATCAATTCACGGAGCGTTTAAACAATCAATTATTAAACCAAATTTCCCGTCAATTATTCAGTGATTCTTTCGGATCTGAGTTAAAAGAAGGAACCTTTACTCTAGGCAGTTTGTCTGTAGAAATTTACGATTCGCTAGAAGGAATGGTGATTAACATACTCAATACTGAAAATGGTGAACAAACTCAAATTATAATGCCTACCAATTAATTGAATAATGAATTTTTTACGACTTCCCCTAGTAGCGATTTTACTGAGTAGTTTGTTGGTTAATTGTGGTGCTTATCTCAATCAGCCTCTTGCCAAACAAAGTGCTCGTACTGGCGAAATTACCTCGACTAGTACAACCCTAAAAAACTTACCCAAACCCAGTGAGCCGATTGTCGTTGGTGTTTATAATTTTAGAGATCAAACGGGTCAATACAAAAACATTGAAGTGGGTAGTTCCTTTAGTACAGCAGTACCCCAAGGAGGAACGACAATGCTAAACAAAGCACTAGAAGATAGTGGTTGGTTTACTGTTGTGGAACGCGAAAACCTTGGAAATTTATTAAATGAACGAAACATTATCAATACCACTCGTGAACAATACCGACAAGCAGGAGACAACACTCAAAAGCAATTACCTCCTTTGTTGTTTGCAGGTGTTTTATTAGAAGGCGGAATTGTTTCATACGATTCTAATATCCTTACTGGTGGTGCGGGTGCGCGCTACTTTGGCGTTGGAGGATCAACACAATATCGTCAAGATCGTATTACGGTGTATTTACGCGCCGTTTCTACTACAAATGGAAAAGTATTAAAAACAGTCTATGTTTCTAAAACCATCTTATCTCAAGCGGTATCCGCTAGTCTTTTTAAATATGTAAACTTTCAACGTCTACTCGAGGTTGAAACGGGTTTTACAGCAAATGAGCCTATACAACTCGCTTTAAAAGACGCCATTGAAAAAGCCGTTGAAGGCATGATTATTGAAGGAATTGAGGCAAGTCTATGGAAAACAAAAGACGGTAAAGAAATCGATGATCGATTACTCGCTTCTTATAATGCTTTGAAAAAAGAAGAAGAAGCAACCTTGCTCTATGAACGAGAACAACTTGAACGCAAACAGAAAAATGAAGTTGCCCTTGCAGGAGGAGCCAATCTCTTCTATGGCGATTTAAAAGAAAAGAAAGCAGGTTATGCTTTTCGATTAGCTTATGCTCGAAAACTATCCAATACGTTTGCTGTAGAACTCAACCTGACTCCTTTCGAAATTAGAACAGGAAAAAGTTATACAAACCAGAAATACAGTATGGATGCGAACCTACGTGCATTCTTACTTCCAAATGACAAACTTTCTCCTTACCTATACCTTGGTCCTGGCGTGATTGGCGATTACTTTATGACCCATAAAAAGGAAGCAAGAGACGAAAAATTCTATTGGAAAATACAGTACGGCGCTGGTTTAAACTACAGCTTCAACTCTTCTTACTCGCTTTTTGCTTTTGCAGAACAGAACTTCACTTTTACAGATAATCTAGAAGGTGTTAAACAAGGTAGATACAAGGATTATTACTTCAACTTTGGTTTAGGACTCAAATACTATTTTTAAAACAGACACAACACAATGAAACACATACTTATAAAATTCAGTTGGTTACCTCTTCTTTTTCTTTTCCTATCATGTAGTGAGGATTATGTCGATGAAAATGGAACAGGTAGCGTTACAGGAAAAGTTGTAGCAGCAGAATCAAACACGCCCTTGGCCAATGTAAAAATAGAAACGTCTCCTAGTTCAACTACGGTGTTTACCGATGAAAAAGGAAATTTTGTTATGGAAACACTCAAGCAAGGAGAGTATTCTGTTAAAGCTGAGGCGAAAGGATATACCACCGCGTTTAAAGGTGTTACCGTATATGAGGGCAAGAAAAGCAATGTAATTTTTGAATTGACAGTGGCAAAAAACACACAGCCCGCTCCCTCAATTCCTACGTTAATCACACCTACAGAACATGAAGTAATAAAATCAACTTCCGTTGTTTTCAAATGGTCTTCCAAAGACAAGGATAAATCAAAACACCTTTATTCCCTAACGTTGAAAAACGACTCCAATACAACAGTAGAGACGTTCACCGAAATTAAGGATACTGTATTTGAATACAAACACTTAAAATTAGGTGTAAAATACTTTTGGCAAATAACGGTAGAGGATAAAGTTAATAGTCCGGTAAAATCTGAAATGGGCAGCTTTAGTGTTTATAATGCACCAAAGAATAACCGCTTTTTTTACACCAAGAAGATCCAAGACAATTTAGTTATTTTTTCTTCTGACGATCAAGGAAATGAATTTCAACTTACTGATGCAAGACAAAATAGTTTTAGACCGAGAAAAAACGAAACGGCCAATAAAATAGCTTTTTTTCAATCGAATGGAACGGCTTTAGATATTTACACGATGGATACTGATGGAAGTAATCTACAAAAGGTAACCTCTTCTGTGCGCCCTAACGGCTTTAATCTCAACGAAATTACATTTAGTTGGCCTGCCAACAGCAATCAAATATACTTTGCCAACTTCGACAAACTGTACGCAATTAACTCCAACGGACAAGGCCTACAGCTCCTGTATCAAACCAAAGATGGTTCTTTTATTTCAGAAGTAGATGTCAATGTAGAACAACAGCGCATTGCGTTAAAAACCAATAATGCTATGGGGTATCAAGTCCATCTGTACTGTATCGATTTTCAAGGAAACCATTTATTTACCGTACTAAAAGACAAACCTGGAGCAAGTAGTGGCTTACAACTTTCGAACAACGGCATGAAAGTGCTCTATGCTTATGACCTAGAGGGAACTGAAAATAGAAATTACCGCAGAATTAGTTCTAAGCTTTTTATCTATGACAGCGCCTCTAATCAATCCACAGAAATCTCTACAGAGGTTGAACCTGGAACCAATGATCTAGAACCTCGTTTTTCACCCAATGAAGCTTATGTGATTTTTACCAATACTTCTAATGACGAACGATCTCCACAAAACGTTTATGTTAAAGAGCTAAACACCATGCTCAAAACAAGAACGGAAAAATTTAAAAATGCAGCAATGCCTGACTGGAATTAACATTAAATAATCGAAAAAATGAAACTAATTGCAAATTTAAAAAAGCACAGTTCACTATATTTTATTATTCTACTGTATATACTTTTTGTCTGTTTACTCTTTACCTTATCGATAAAACAAAAATAAGTACAATTATTTTTTATGTAAAAAGGCTGTCTTTTATGTTGTCAAGACAGCCTTTTCTTTTTATATCAGATCACTTCTACCCTTTACTTTTAATAGACTATAGATTATTTTCAAGTGATATTTTACCGTATTTTCTGATATACACAATAACACGGCAATTTCCTTATTTGTTTTCCCCTCTTTCACTAAGGACAAAATAGTTGCTTGTCGCTCTGTTAATATAGGGTTTTCATCTTTCTCTTGTTCTTTTATATACTCTTGTTTTTGTTCCTGTTTTAAGCTGGAGTAATTCGTTTTTAATTCGCGATTTTCTAATTCAATCAACAGCTTTTTCTTTCTGTTTTTTCGATAAGAAACGAATGATAGTCCCAGTAACAGACAAACAATTGAAACGGATCCTAACAAAATATTTGTAATGGTTTTACTTTTTTGTTGTTCTACTGTTTGGCTGTGGTTTAAGACCTCTTTTTCTACAAAATAAAGCTTACTGCCTAGATGAGAACTGTTATACGTCGTTCCTGTTACCAAGACGGAATCACTTAACGCTAGGCTTTCTCTATTCAACCCTATCGTCTGATAGTAATTGGCCAATAAGCGATAAAGTTCGAGAGCCTCAGTTGTTACTTTTAGTTCTTTTGCATATTTCAATCCGCGCTCATAACTTTCAACCGCTTTTTCATGATTTTTCAACAAGATATACAAGCGCAATTGTTCTTTATAGACCATCGGTAAATAATCCGACTTTTCTTGTTTGAGGAGTTCTATTGAACCTTCTAAATCAATTAATGCGCTGCTATAGGACTGCTCTACTTCTATTTTATACAATCCTTCCAAAAAGAGATATAAAGCATATTCCGTTGAAGAATATGCGGAGCTATACGCTCTTATCGCTTCGATTGCCGCTATAGCCTTTTGATTATCATACTGTTTATACCTAAGAATCGCTGCAAATAATTGATAACGTCCTTCGCTAATCTCTGCGCGCTGCGTGTCTTTTACGGCATGCTGTAAAAACCATTTCAAATTGCTTTCTGCTTCGGTATAAATTCCTATTTTACTGTAAATCTCGTGTTTGAGAAAAAAAGCTTCTGCTTTAACTGCGTTGGAACTAGTAAAATCCAATACAATCCATTGGAGTTTTTCTATGGCTACTTCGTACTCTTCCTTTCTACTCAATGCAGCAATTTCTTTTTCAAGCCCAAGAGTTTCTGGTGTTTTCCCAACAACCATCACGCTCCATATCCCAATAAATAAAGTAATCCAAATCTTCATTTCACGCTATAATTCTACGCGACTATTCACGCGCAACACTTCATAAATGTTTTTTAAATGATATTTCACAGTGTTCTCTGAAACAAACAACAGGTTTCCAATTTCTTTATTTGTTTTTCCCAATTTCACCAGTTCAATAATCTTACTCTGTCTATCTGTCAAGCGAACAGGATTCAAAACATCTTCTTCTGTCTTGACATATAAATCTAAAATAGCAGTACGCAAACGCTCATTCTCCTCCTCCAACTGTTTTTTATTCTTTCTTATTCTTTTGCGGTATCTAAATAACAAAATCAAGAGAATAAGGACTAACAACAAAGAACCTGTTAGTAAAACAATAACCAAACGATCTTGTTTTTCTTCTGTCTTAATGCGCTCTTGCATGAGTTGACTCTCTAATACATTCAAGCGACCTAACACTCCTTTTTCATTATATGCTTTCGCCAAGAGATTACAAATTTCTTGCGTTTGAACTGCTTTATCAAAATTGCCCGTCTGCTTATAGAAATACGTTAAATCAAAGTACATATTCAACACATAAACGTCAATATTATACGCCTTGGCATAAAACAACCCTTGCTCAAAACTCGTTATCGCTTTCTCATACTGATTCATTCTTCGGTAGAGATCAATTTGTTTTCGATAAATCAGCGGTAAGTTTTGAGGATCGTGTTCTTCGAGTAAGACAATCGCCTTTTTATAATATTCATCTGCCTTTTCTAGCTGATTTTGCTTCACTTCCATCATACCCAATACAGCATAATAATAGGCTTGCGTTCGAAAGGTTACATAACTTAATTCTTCATCTGTTATCGTTAAAAGCAACTGATTGACTTCTTCAAATTCGAGCGCATCGAAAGCTAAAAACAACTTTTCTAACTTTACTTGAGCGGAGACCAATGCTCTTTGGTCGCTTTTCAATCCCTCTTCTAGCGCTAGCTCCAAATTGAATTTAGCTTTGTCGTAAATAAACAAACGCTTATACGTTTGATACTTCAAATTGTATGCTTGGTAGCGTTCGAAATGTGTTGCTTTTTTGTCGGAAACAATATGCTCTAAAAGCAAAATCGTCTGATCAAATGCACTGTCATTATTGTGCTGTGTTACCTGTTTTGCAATCTCGTCAAAATCGTACGTTTGACTATATGTTTCACAATAGGCGCAAAACAACAAGAACATAATCGATAAACGTAGCCGTGTTTTTATCATCAGAAAGGTCTATACTTATATATATAAGCTAAAATAACATAATTCTCATTACAACTGTAGCTCATTATTTTAAAAAAAATCTCAAATAATCACTTAATATTCAACAATTCACTTGCTAATTCTAGATTCTGATCCCCTTCCATGTCCACCCCAAAAGGAGACAAGGATACAGAAATCATCTAACTAATAATCAGTCGAGTAGAATTAAAAAGGTTGGTTTTAGTGCGTGTTTCATTTTATTATACCTCAAAAACTACCCAAATACTACCCTTCCAAAACCTTGGTTTTTACCTACAAATTATCATTTTTGTGAGACAAACAACAAACCAATATTCCCAACCGTTTTCTAGTAAATCGATTGTTTGGAAAAATAAAGATCAGTACGCTGTTTAACCCTAAAACCTATACTTTTTTTATCAACTAAACACACACTCACCTTATGTTAGCTAAAACAAAATTTACCCCACAGAATCTTGTGATTGGCTTAATTTTTATTGCCTTTTGCTTGTTGCTACTCTTATTAGCAATCCCCCTAGACTTACCAAAGATCTAGGATCTGAATACTCGTGGAGTAAAAAAACTTCACGAGGTTTTACTTTTACTTACCAACGAAAAAAAACTCTTTATGAACAATTCTACAGCACCCCAATGGTTAGACTTGTACAATAAACAAAATACAAGATCGAATGCCACAAAAGAAGAAATAGGAAGCCAACCGCTTCGCACTTATTTCTTTATTTACGATTGTATAGAAGATACTATTCTATTTATTAACGCTGCTTTTACTGCAATTACAGGGCATTCGACCGATGGTTTTACTCTCGATTTTCTCTTTGAGTTACTTCATCCGGCAGATCAATCTTATTTTCTCGAAAACGAAGAAAAGAGATTAGGCTTTACCAATGGATTAAAATTTGAAGAGCACTTTCGTTATACCACCACATACAGCTACAGAATTAAAAAAGCAGACGCTACCTATTTTCGAATCACACAAGAATGCCAAGCATTGGAAGTAGATGATCAAGGACAGTTAGCCAAAATGTTGATCATCCACAAAATCCAAGATCAAACCAAATTTTGCGTACAAAACGATTACAAAATTTTTGATAAAGTACACAACATTTACCTGGATCTAAACAATGATTTCAATCTAACGAAACGCGAACTTGAAATATTAACCCTAATCAAAGAAGGTTTTACGAGTAGAGAAATATCAGGTATGCTCAATGTGAGTATGAATACCATCTTAACTCATCGGAAAAACATCTTATACAAGACCAACAGTACCAGCTTTATTGAATTAGTCAAAAAAATAAGCTGTGCTGAGTACTAATTCAGCATATTCTTCCCCTTTATGCGTATAAAAAACAGTACTTCATGATCATTCTTTCCATATTAATACTATTTTTACTCTTTAGAACGATTGATTCAGTACTACGAATAGTTCCCTAACAACAACATAAACAATGCAACAATTTAGTCCCTCATTGTACCAAAACTTACGCCTAGTTTTGGTTCTATTTTTCATTAGTCTTTCGTTAAAAGCGCAAAATACAGTTCAAACTTCCGTACAGCATTTAACTTTTAGACCCCATCCTACGCAGGCAAATCTTATGATTGCTTCGGATTCTTTCGACAATACTTGGATTAAAGGAACACTCAAACCCGGTGATTTAAACACGGATATAACGTTTCAAATTCAAAACCCACATATCTATGACTACGAGTTATACGTCTATCAAAAGGATTCTCTCCAAACGTTAACTCCCAATATTGACACTAAGAACAATCCCATCCGCTCTAGATTTACTCAGTACAGTTTCAATACAGCAGCGTCGACCTATTATGTGAATCTCAAACAGATTGACACGACGAATCTTCCTATTGTAATTGAAGAGCAAACTCAATTTGCTGTTGCAGAATCTTTTCATCTTTTGCGCATCGGACTCTACTATGGTATTGCTATTATGTCTATTGTTTTCAACCTCGTCTTTTACTTTATCTTTCAAGATAAACGCTTTATGACCTATACTTTACTACAAATTAGTATTTTTACTTCTTTATTTTTTGAAGATGGTATGTTCTATTACCTCTCTAATGGTCAATGGGAGATGAGTATGCTCTTAATTTGGAATGTTCCACTTACCTCCTTTTTAGCCTGTTTATTTACCGTTTATTTTTTAGATATTAAACAGTTGTTCCAAAGCTATAAGCTGATCTTTATTTCTCTTTTTATTGCTATCCTTTTCCTATCAACAATACAAAGCTTTTTGGCGTTAACCACGTTAAAACACGTGATTAATATTTTGTGTTTTTTACCTCCTTTTTTCTGTTTAATCTTAGCGGCAACGCAGTTCAAAAAGAACGTATATGCGCGTTTTTTACTGTGTACTTTTGGATTAATCTTACTATTTGGCGTAGGTTATTTCCTTTATATCTATTTTAATTCCAACCAATTCGCTTGGTTTAATTTGGATACATTCCGCCTAATTAGCAATATTGAATTAATTAGTATCACTTTTGCCATTATTTATAAGGTACGTGACTTACAAGATGAAAACAATGGTTATAAAGAACAAATCAACCATTATCTTATGTTGCTAAATAAAAATGCGGATATGCCTTCTAAAGCGAATTATCGCCCCTTACTTGAAACGTTGGAGAATTTGAGAATTACACATAATCTTACTACAAGAGAAACAGAAGTACTCCAGTGTATTTGGGAAAATATGAGCAATCAAGAAATAGCAGATAAGCTTTTCATTTCATTGAGTACCACGAAATACCACATCAGTAATTTATACACCAAGCTCGAAATCAAAAACAGAAATCAAGCGTTGTTGTTTAAAAAGAAAAAATAGAACGTATTTTAAAAAAGGGTGTTTATAAACACCCTTTTTTTGGCTGTTGTTTTTAAATCCTACAGCAGGATCATCAAAAAAAAATTGCTTGCGTCTTTACACACTCTACAACACAGTGCGCGTTTATATCTCTAAGATAATAAACTCACTGCGTCTGTTTAACTGATGTTCTGCAGCGGTACATGGTACTCCATTGCTACATTTGTTCAACAATTCACTTTCGCCGTATCCTCTACCTGTTAAACGGCTTGGATCAATTCCTTGTTTTATTAACCAGGCTATTGTTGATTTTACACGTCGATCTGATAAACTCATATTGTAAGCATCATTTCCTCTACTGTCGGTATGAGAGCGAACATCGAGTTTTATCGTTGGATGAGCTTCCATTACTTCTACTACTTTCATCAACTCAATTGCTGCATCTTTGCGGATATTTGATCTATCGAAATCAAAGTAAATCGGTTTTAGTTGTAATTTTTTCACTAAATCATCGTGAACAACCATCGCTTTTTCAAGTCCTAAATCAACGGTATAACTTCCTGTTTCCTTTTTGGCTTGCAACACGACTTCTACTTCGCTATACGCTTCTTTACTTGCTTTAACGGCATATCTTGTACCGCATTCAATATCGGTTATGCGATAAGCACCATCAGCATCCGTAGTAAATTGGTATTCTTTTTTATCGGCAAGATTCACAATCGTAACTGTAGCTTTACTAAGTTTTTCGTTTGTACGCTGATCATAAACCATTCCTTTTATTTCATGCAAACAATGTTTGATAAGCGCATAGATATTATCACTTCCTTTTCCTTCACTTCGATTAGAAGAGACAAATCCATATCCTAAACCAGCATCATAATAAAACCCAAAATCATCCAAGCTACTATTTACTGGCTTTCCGAGATTCTCTACAGGACCAAAACTGCCATCTGCTTTTATGGTGGATACAAAAACATCAAGTCCTCCTAAGCCTAAATGACCGTCAGAAGCAAAAAACAATTGGTTATCGGAAGAGATGAAAGGAAAACTCTCGCGCCCTTCTGTATTAATTGTATTTCCTAGATTTTCTACTTCGCCATATCCACCATTTTGATCTAAGGCCACGCGAAACAAATCTGATTGCCCTAAGGTTCCCTCTCGATCTGAAGCGAAATACAGCCATTTACCGTCTGTTGTTAAAGCAGGATGGGATGTATTGAAATTGTCTGAATTAAAAGGCAACTCCTCTACTAGTCCCCACTTCCCATCCGATTGCTTTACCGCTTTATACAATTTTAACAGAGATGATTTGTCTCTATTTTGTTTACTTTTTCCATTTTTCTTGGCATTATTACGTGTAAAGTACATCGTATTGCCATCTTTAGTAAAAACAGCCGTTGCTTCATTCACCTTTGCTTGATCTGCAAAATCAACTAATACTGGTGTTTCAAGTTTACCTTGCTCCTGTATTGTAGCGCGATATAATTGCGTAAACGGTTCATTGGTCCACGTATGTATATCCTGTACCACATCACGTGCTGAGGTAAAGACCAGCTGATCGCCAACTACTGTTGCGCCATAATCGGAATAATCGCTATTAATATCCAATAAATCCACTGCATACGCAGAGGGAATACGTTCAATTTGCTGAATATAATTTCGATTTTGATTGTAGCGTTTGACTCTTGAATCCTCTTGTTCCATCGTTGCAAACTGATCCATCAGCGCTTTCGACTTGTCGTAGTTCTCTACTGCTTTGAGCGTTTGAGCATAGCGGTAGTAGTATTCTGAAGTCAGCTTGG
>NZ_JBMVQP010000043.1:0-28723 GCF_050522425.1 Myroides sp. C6-3
ATTTAGCACTTGGCTAATCATTGGGGGCTAGCCCCCAATGATTTAATTTGAGTTGCACTTATTTGTTGAACTTAGAATGTTTGTTTTATGGATACATTGAAATTAAGAAATTATATATTGTTAAAAAATAGAAAACTTAACAACGATGATTTGTGTATGCTTACTATATATTAAAAGTTTACTTGTATTTAACTCTCAAAGACTTAGTTGTAAATAGCTAAGTCTTTTTAGAATTCGAAAGCTCCAACCCACGCCTATGATAGTGAGGGGAAAGAAGTTGGGCATCGAGAGTTGGACATCTATGGTAGATGCATTAAAGGAGATAACGATTTTGTTCCGTTCTTATATCAAGGACAATACTTTGATAAAGAAATGCTTCAGCATTCAACGACTCCTTACTTTACAAATATAAACAAGGAGTTAGACTCAACTAGCCTACAACCGTTTTAGATATTATGATTCTAATACGGGGCTATATATTTCACAGGATCCGATAGGTCTTGCAGGTGGCATGGCCTTGTATGGGTATGTGGGGGATGTGAATGGTTGGTTGGATGTTTTTGGGTTAAGTGGTAGAAAAGAAATGCCTTGGCATCATCTAATTCCACAAGAAATGTTAGAAGATGTGAACTTTATGAAAGAATTAAATGCTTTGACGGCAAGAACTTATGGCAAACTTGCTGGAAGGAACAATGGGAAAAAATACATTGATCGACAAGGAGCTTTTATAGAATCAGCGTTACATAAAAGAATACACGAGGGGCCAGGAGGAGGAATATGGAATTTAAAGAATGGTACCATAACTTGAAAGAGTATAAACAACCCCTTACATTAGAAGGGATTCAGTCTCAATTAAAGAAAATGATGATAGAACATAATATTCCATTATCATCTAGAGATTATGCTAGACAGTATAAAAGAAAAATACGATCTAAAAAAACGCACCAAAGAAGATACAATAAGAAAAAATATCATTAAGATTATGAAATATTACTTAATTAAAAATAGAGAAATGCCTTGGGGAGACTATGGCAATATTTTATTTGCAGGATTATTGAAAACATTTGATGAAAATTATAATGATATTGATCCATATATAATAGAAAGGATAGGACCATATATCCCAGACATATATGTAGGAGATAGTCAGAAACTAGTTGTAAAGAAAGAATTGTTTGATTTGTTTTTAATTCATGATGTAAGGAGTACATTTAAGAGACATAAAATACTTATTAAAAAATTTATCAAGATTGACTGGCAATCTTGGGACCCAACTAAACCTCCTGAAAAATACCCTAGAGGAGGAGAACCTTATAATTATATTAAATATGGGCATCACAATGAGGATTTATTAAAAATGGTAAGTAAAAAATATTATGGTTTAAATTTTGAAGAAAAAGATATATTGAAAATAATATCTGATAATAAGGATTTCGTAACATATACACATTGGGGAATTGTGATAGATAAGGCAAATGAAGAGATCATGAATTCACGTGGAGGAATAGTAGTAAATGAAAAAGTAAAAGATTTAATAGAGAAAAATACAGATAACTGTTTAAGATTTATTGAACTTCAGACCGTTTAATCTGGAAATTAGTGCTGTATCAAAAACTAAAGGTACAGCTCTTTTGGTTTTTTTGAGCCGTTAAGTATCCTAGCGGATTACTTCTATACTTTAGCTCGCTCCCGAGCAGATGTATTTAAAAGTGTTGGGTGTTAAATTTGAAAAGATAAGAGATTTAAGAACATTTACTAAAGATGTGAAATTTGTTAAATAGGAAAACATGGAGGGTTGGGTTCAACAGAGGCTCATAACGAAATTTTGGAAATGATAGATACATCATTAGAGTATAAAAAATTTGTTAGAATACTAAATAATTGGGCAGATTATAGACTATAAGGTGGAGCAGATGCTTTACCAGATGGATAAAAATAAAACATCATTGATATAAAAAATAAAGTTTCTATTTGGCTTGCTAATTTTACTACAGAGGAAAAATTAGAAGAGTATCTTGAATTTAGATATTCAGAACTAGAAGATTTACCAAGATCAAATTTTATAGATGATTTTGAAATAGAGTATTATGACGAGGATTTTCAAGAGGCCTATTGTGCTAATAATATTAGTAGTGTAAAGGAGTTATTGGATCCTATATCTTATTCAGAATCATTTATTTACAAGGTTGGAGATACTAGTGATTCTCAATGTAATTCTGTAGTAGCTATTTATAATTATAAATACGTTAATCAGAAACAAGGTACAGATAATATTCAATTTTTAGGAGTATTTGACTATGACTCTTAACACGAATAGTGTTAGTATAGATAATAAAGAAGATATCCACTTTAGGAAGTTTAAAACTATTTTTAAAAGAAAATTTTGTATTGGCTATTTCCCAAATGTTAGATCGTTTAGAAAAAGAAAAATACATATTGGATAAAGAATTTATTTTATAAATTATAGAAAAGGAATTAGCAAGTATAGAAGTAAAATGATACTAAAAAGATTTAGTTGTAACTAGCTAAGTCTTTTTTTGTATTGTGAAGGATTCCTTCGATATTTCAATTCATCTAACGTTCTATTAGGATAGTTCCATTAGCAAATGAGGAAAGAATCAAACCTTCTTAGTGATAGCTTCACTGCTTAGAACAATTTCATATCTCCATCTTTGATCCATTGTTTCTTTTTCATGACAGCGTAAATCAGGTAGGATAGAATTGCAGGGCATATAAACTGTAAACTTACAATAGTGAAGAGGATATAAGTGGTAGAATAAGAGTCTTTCATGGCATTAAACGTTCCTATTTGCCCCACTAATCCACAGCTTCCCATGCCTGATTCTAAAGCGGTGTTTTGCATATCAAAGAACAAAAGAGCTATCGGACCAAGTATTGCTCCCGCTAAGGTTGGCGGAATCCAGATCTTCCAATTTTTGTAAATATTGGGTATTTGTAACATACTTGTGCCTAAACCTTGTGCTACTAAACCCTTGATACCGTTGTCTTTATAGCTTATTGTGGCAAATCCAATCATTTGAGCACAACACCCTATGGTGGCGGCTCCTGCTGCTAAACCGTCCAATTGCAACATCAAACACAAGGCAGCAGATGAGATAGGTAAGGTCAGAACTAGACCTACTACCACTGCTATCACTATTCCCATAATGAGGGGATTAGCTGCTGTTGAAAGTACAATAACTTGCCCGATCCACTGCATCAACTGATCGACACTCGGACCAATCAGTTGGGCTAAGGCTACTCCTACTAAAACAGTAACCATAGGGGTAATAACAAGGTCTATTCTCGTTTCACCTGCAACTGCTTTTCCTACTTCAACGGCAAGAATAGTGGCAATAAATACACCTAGTGGTCCACCCAATTGATAAGCAGCTACCCCTACAACAGCGGATGAAAATAAAACCAACTGTGGGGCTCGTAAACTATACGCAATGGCAAGTGCTATCACAGGGCCTGTTGCTTGATTGGCAAAAGGCCAAACGACCTCTTTCAAAAAGGAAATTGAAAACTCTTCTCCTATTGTCTTGAGAATAGTGCCCACGAGTAAGGTGGCAAATAAGCCATAGGCCATCGCTCCCATCGCATCAATAAAGTATCGTTTGCTTGAAAGTTGAATGTCTTTTCTTTGAAGAAATTGTCTCATGTAATGGAGAATTAGAACCTTGATTTAAGGTGTCATTGAAGAATGACTAAAGTACTAATAAATCGGATTCTAATAGAAGCAAGCAGTAGCTTTTTTTAAGGTAATACTCTAATGCGTATAGGATCAGCTATAGCTTCTTCTCTGTGATTTGCTACGACGTATTTTTTTGATACACTGCGAATACTTCTGCGATGTAAGAGATATAAATTACCATTGCATTCCGTTTGTACTTTTTGCTTGCTGTACTCAAGAACTGCTATTTTTTCATTCTCATAAGAGATATCAATTGTATTTGAGGTAATTGGGTTTTTCTTTCCTATCCAAAAACCAGTAAAAGGAGTAGAACCAGTACCATAATCTATTTTTTCCATTTTATCCGCGGAATTTAGTTGGATAGAGGATGCTTCTAACAAAACGTCATTGTTTTCCGGGTCTATAAATTAAATAGCTAAGTACTCAAAGGGAGGGATAGAATTAGCAATTCCAGAACAGTTATCTTCCGTGCAAGAAGAGGTAAGAGGTAAGGCAAGAAAGCCAACGAATAGAGCCGTTAATTTTACAATTTTGTTCTGCATAAGCTTGTGTTGATTAGAGGTTCGTGTGTAAAATGGCTTGGTATTTTACGGGTATAAGGTGTTTTAAAGTGGAATGTTGATCCGACAATCGTTATAAAATTAAAAAAAATTAATCTTGTTCATCTAAAGAGTGCGTAAAATCGATAGGATTCTCTCCATGTTCGTTGTGTTTCTTGCGGAGGCGTTGTTTTGCTTTTTTTACCGCATCAGGTGTAATACCAATAATTTGCGATATTTCTTGATTGTTTAAGCCTATTTTTTGCAAGAGGATAATGCGCAAGTTTGACTCAGTTAAATGAGGAAAACGACGAACTAGATTCGTGTAATATTCTGCTTGTTCCTCTCGAAAAGCCTGTTTAAAATAACTCCAATTGTCATCTGTCATCAAATGAGAAGTAAGAAGATCCTCTAGGGAGTTTTTTTGATCTCGATTTCGAATGCGTAGAATATCTTTCTCTAATTGGCTAATCTGTTTGTTTTTACTCTCAATATACGTGTGAAAGGAATCGAGAGAATTGTTTGCTTCTGCTAGTTTTGCTTCTATTTGTATTTTGTCGTATTGAAAACCGAGTATTTTATTTTTAAAAGAAACGGTGTTTAACTTGATCCGACGTCTGTATAAAATGTAGAGAAGAAGAACGATAATGATCAATAGAAAACTAATGAAAAACCAAGCTTGTTGGAGTAGCTGTGATTTTTCTAGTTGCATTTTTTGAATCTTATATTCCCCTTCCATTCCCTTTAACTGATAGTTCAAAGCGATTTTGTCCAGTTGTACTTGGTCCTCTTTTTTTACTTGTAGATTGAGTAGATCTAGCTCTCTGTACAATTGGATCTCTTCCTCCTTATTCTTTTGCAATTTTGCAATTTGTAAAAGCAAATCGGCGCTTTCTTTTTCGTAAATTTTGAGGTATGTTTTGCTATTGGCAAAGTTTTTAACCTGTAGTAAGGTTTGTTTTGCTAAAACATTTTTTTCCTGCTTAAAATACATTTTACCCAATTGTAATTGGGCAAACATGGCGTTTCGGAATTCTCCCAATTGGGTTGAAATAGCAATATCCTCTAAAAGCAGTTGTTCTGCTTTGTCCCAATTGTTTCGCAAGATTTCAACTCTTGCCAAGTCTCCAAGGGCCTTGGCATAACGAATACTATCCTGATTGTCAATTGCGCTTTGCTTCGTTCGTAAAAAGTAATTTTCGGCAGTTAATAATTGATTAGTATTCAAAGAGTTGATTCCTAATGCATTTAAAATTGTACCATATGACTTGGAATCGGGGGAAGTTAGGTGTAAGGCTCGATTCAAAAAGGCTGTACTCATCTCATATTCCGCAAGGGTCTGAAAAAAAAAGGCATTTTGTTTTAAGACCTCATACCCATTAAAAAGTTCTTCATTAGTGCGTTGATCTAAACCTTGGGTACTTTTTTTAAAATAAATATAAGCATCTGTATAGTGATTATACGAGTAGTAGTAAAACCCTATTTTAGAATAGACATAAGTCTGAAAAGAAAGGTCTTCTACTTGTTCAGCAAGATGAAAAACTTGTTTGTATAATTCGGTGCTTTTTTTGTTCAATCCATCAAACTCCTGAGCATATAGATCAGCTAATCGAATATGGTATCCAATTATTCGCTTCGTTTTATCTTGCGTATTAGGGGTACTTTGAATCGCTTGAAGTAACTTGTAGATTTCACTACTAGCGGTGATAGAATCCAGTTTTTGAAATTCCTTTTCAAGTATTGCGTTGGTTTTGTCTTGTGCAAAACATCCGCAAATCAGCCCTAAGGAACAGACGAATATGTAGAAAAGAGTTTTGATAAGGGGTTGTTTTTTAGCTAAAATAATTAAAACTATCGTAATTATTCTCAAATATTGTTTTTTAAATTTAGAATTCACTATAGATTGTGAAAAATAAGTAGGAGACAAGGAAAAATTAGGGGAATTAGCGCTAAAAAAAGAAACACTTTTAGGATAAAGGAATACAATTCGGTACTTTTGCCCCCCCCTTTTTAAATAAATTAATACTTATGAAATTACGATTTTTGATGTTTTTACTGACAATTATGGCCTTCATCAGTTGTGATGATCCTTTTAAAAGACAAGACTTTTTCTTATCTAATCCTACGGATCGTGAAATACACGTGGAGATTGATGATAAAACCTATGCCGTAGCTCCCTTTGGATATGAAGTACTCAAATTAAAGACGGGAACGCACGAGTTGATCTATAAAGAACAAAAAACGGCATTTAATGTATTCTACCATAATACGGGAGGAATCATCAATCCAACTTTAGAACCGCATTATATTTATTCAATGGTCTATGCAACCGAAGGCAATTTTGACAAATTTGCTTCTACGATGAGAGAGGTCCTAATTGATGGTGTACCGTATGAAGACAATATCAAATCAACGAACGCTCTTTTTATTGACAATAATTTTTATCGCTGTACCTATTTTTTAGGGGAAGCTTACCCAGAGGAACAAATTACCTATGACAAAAAAGCAATTGGTAATTTCTTCAATAAGTTCTTTACCAAACGGGAATTCTTGGCGTTTTATGAAGAAATGCTTGAGGAGGAAGAAAAAGGCTACTATGAGCAAAATAAAATTGTTGATGGGCCATGCACTATTACAGAGCCAGCAACTGTTGAGTTGGTGTTGCCAGATGTAGACCAAGCAGATGTGATTGCTTCTTACAAAAATGAAGTAACATTGGTGGAGGAGTTTAAAAGTTCAACAGATGCCGCAAGACAGAAAGCGATTCACAAAGAATTATTCGATTTGTCGATGAGTCGTTCAAAATTAGATATTAATTACAGCAAGCTAACCACAGCACAAAATCAATCGATGAATGATTTTGTGCAAGCAAGTGGCAGAATATCTGGAGCGGGAATTATTCAGTTATAGGTAATCCCTGTTTTACAGTACGTACTTGTTATGCGAAAAAAACAGAAGAAAAAGCAATCTATGTATTTATAGATTGCTTTTTTTATTTTTAGGGTGGAGGTATATGAGGATAAATAATTTTAATTTAACTTATTTTTTGTTAATTTTAATAAGTATATTCGTTTTTACGCTTGATGTGTGTCGTTTTCACTCAACAAACGTAACGCGGGTGTTACTCCAAGACGCAGAACAGCAAGTAAATAATAACATAAAAAGAGAAATAGATGAAAAAATGGTTAACCTTAGTAGCTTTTGCGTGTCCACTACTTTTTTTCGGACAAACAGAAATCCCCCAAGGAGAACAAGCAATTGCGCTTAGTCAATTGGGTGTTTCTTTAGACCATATTACGCCTAAAGAATATGAAGATCACATTGTTGAAACATGGAGGGTAGATCGGAATAAAATAGTATATGTCACGACAGAAATGTCCTTGTTTAAGTTGGCTTCATCTTTACATGGATCGATGTTGTCTTTTGCAGAAGGTCAAAAATCTACCAGTGCTGAAATACTCGATGGCAGAAGAATGAACGATAAAAAAGCCTGTGGAATAGCCTTAAATAACCTCGATTTAGATAATGTCAAGAAACATTTAAAAAAGGGCAAAAACTACCAAAAGTTAAAGCTAAAACGATTGACAGATAACAGTGATTACCAAATAGGAGATGATTTGACAACGGTATTGATTTACTCCAAAAAGCTCGACTACTTTATAGGTGATTACTTTACAATACTAAACGAGTACAACAAACAAAATGTAGATTATGTACTTATTGTACTTGACGATGAAATCACAAGTCAAATTCCTGGCGCATTAAATAATGGAAGGGGGAGATAAACAAGACAGATTGTTGCTGTTCTGACCAAAGTAGCGCAATTAAATTGACAGAAGAGTTGTATTGTACTCGAATGAATTTGCCTTACCACTAACAAAACCCTGTAATAACAGTTTTTATGCTGATGCAAAGGCTGCCTGAAAATTGGAGACAATAGTGTATTTTTGTAGCAGTAAACAACAAAATGCCAGTAGAAAAATACAAAAAGCGATGGGAAGAAATACAGCAGCAAATCGAAAAGTAGTCAAAGATAAATTGACCAAAAAGAAGCAAAAAGAACAAGAGGCCGTGGCAAAACGCAAAGCCCTTTTAAAGGAAATTGTCACGCAAATGGCAAATAAAAAATAGATTCTTGTGCCTCTATTTGTTCCTTACATATGCGTGAGTGCCCATTTTTCAACGGTTTCCTGTTGTTCAGTATCCGAAAAAACTTGGGCAATCATGCGTTGTCTTTTCTTTTTGTTTTTGGGCAAAGCATAAAACTCTTCCTTGTATTGGATGATAACATTATAGCGATCGATAACTGTTTTATCAAAAGAAATATAGTTGTCGTAGAAAGTTAAACCTTCTATTTGTTCTAGTTCTCGAAATAGTTGCTCACTTTGAGGATAAATGCGAAACAAACGCAACACCTTATCTCCAGGTGCAATCAGTGTTATTTGACTTAAATCGCGATGTCGAATACTGTATTCTCGCTTTAGATTTTTATCCGATAAGATATTGTTGTGTAGGCGTAAAGAATCAAAAGAAATTAGCTTCTCTTTATAGATCATTTCACCCTTCAAGCTAGTAGCAAAACTAATGTGCTGTCTAGGATTTTTTGCAAAATTACCCAAGTAGAGTGGATTGCCTGCTTGAAACAAACCTGATAAGCTTTGTAGTTGAGCATATCCACTTAGGCAGGTGAGCAATACGAGAAGTAAGGTGAGTTTTTTCATGCTAAAATGCTTTTTTATGTTAAATATAAGAAAAAAACATTTCAAATATAAATCAGTACGACTAGTCTTACTCCCGTACGCTTCGGTATAGAAAAAATCACATGCTTTTACGGTGTAAATAGAAACGCTGAATTTATTTATTCGTCGTTCAAGGGCTGTAGCACTTTTTGTCCATATAGTTGCTTAAAAGTCCTTTCATTAATTAATTTTTGGTTACCATTGACATAGTGATAATACTTTTTTAAGAGAGAATTTCCACCCTGTGTATTTTTATTGCTGCAGTGGTAAATACGAAGTAGCTTACCTGCTTGGTATTGATAAATACTTTGCTGTACCTCTTTGTGATCCGTGTATTCATAGAGCAGTTTTTTTCTAAAATCTGTGGCAAATACAACGGAATACAGCGTATTATAGGATGGGTTTTCAATATAATCATACCCTTCGACATTGTATAAAAAGTACGTATGTTTAGAAGGTAAATGATGAAAAACACAAAGATCGAGATAACCATCAAAGTTGTAATCCTCCAAGTACAAATCAAATTTATCGCTATTTTCACTCTCCCATAGCTGTGAATCTAGTGGAATTTGAATGACGTTGTCGTATTGATCTTTTTCTTGAATGTATTTCACGTAGTAGGTGTCTGTTGCAGGTGCTTTTTCAATGACATAAACCTTATATTCCTTCTGAGGATAACCTTTCCCCTTGGGATTAGCCATCGTAAAAGGCAGCGAATTGCCTGTTATTGCATCAGTCCAATAGCCAGAAACCCTGCCGTTATTAAAATCAAAAACCCCTTTGAAAACATGACCTGCTGCTTCAGTAAATTCAAGATACGTATCGTTAATAGTTCCTTCAATGGGTATTGGAGTTTCGTATTTGACGTAATTATAAGAACCAGAAACCTTGTTTTCGTCTATTTTGAGGTATAAGTCAAAAGCATATTTGTGGTCAATTTCACCAGTAAAATGATAGGTGTAATGGGTGTTGACATTTTTCCACCCTTCTCTAACTGAAGTGGTTTCAAGATCGCTTTGATTAGCTACCGTTGAAGAGGTTACGAGATAAGTATCTAGCGGTGTGTCGGATTTCTTTTGACAAGCAGTCAACGTGAATAGCAGATTCAACGTGCAGTATAAGATTTTATTTTTCATTTTATTTTTTATTAACAAAGTAAAATTACTTCCTTTTACTACAGCCGTACTTGTCCTTTTTATCGTATCATATAAAATAGTTGAGATTTAAATTAAAGTGCAGTTTTACCTTTGTTCTGTATTAATCTAGTGGTAAATAGTTAAAAAAAACACCTACAAGTTGGAAATTGATAAGGGAAGAAAAGTTCTTAAAAGTAAATAATTCAAGTGTATTAGTACCATTTAAAACCAATTGCAAGCGAAAATAGCCTAAAACCCTGTTTTCATAAGTGATTTGTATCTCCCAAAACAAATCATATGGACAGTGTAATAGGCATTAAATTGCTGTACGCTTGCTCGATCCCATGAGCGATGGCGTATATGAAAAATGAGATTGTTTCTACTAGCTCAAGAAGCTTCCTAGTTTCATCTATTGCATAGGGCAGCAAACAATAGTGAACGGAGAACATGTATACATTTTTTTACTTGAGTAGTGTAGTTGTTGATAAGGGTTAAAAATTAAACAAATAGTGTGATGTATTTTGCTACAGATGCTTGTTTTTAACCTGCTCCAAACGAAGGGTTTAAGAGCAGGTCAAACAAAAAACTAGCGCTTGTTTGTCTGGGAGTGTACAACCAAGGTATATCGTATACGCAATAGAAAAATTGCGTGTTCTAATCGATTGGATAGCGCGGCTGTTATTCCGAGCTATCCCAATGCGTACCTCTTAAAAAAATAGATCATCTATTGGAGATTTTCTCTTGGATACCAACGAGAAAGGTTTTATTTTTAGAGTGCGAATCATGAAGAATAAAAACATCAAGTTTGATACCCGATCCCCTTTGATATTAGTTTAATTGAGGTAGGAGATAGGGGGCATTAAACGCCCTACCAATAGACAGCAATGAGCGCATCAACCCCTGTCTAGTTCAACAACCTTTATTTTAATTCGCTTGAGCTACGACAGGTGTAAATAGTCGTGTAGTAAACGGTTAGAAATAAAGTATATAATAAAGTTTAAAAAAAATAAAGCCCTATCTGACTTAGAGATACGCTACTTGTTGTAGCAGTATACCAAGACCAGGATCAAATGAAACAACATCAGTTTCGATCAACGGAGAACGAGAGGTTGTATTTGATGTATCAAAGATAAAAAAAAATAAATAAACGCGTGCTATCGAACGCATTTTTTTTATTTCAATTAATTGATTTATAGTATGGAAGATATTAGTGTTAAAATATGTACATTTATTTATAAACAATGGATGATAAAGGAAAAATCTCAACGATCTTTTGCAAAAAAGTTGTTATTAGATGAAAGTGTAGTTAGAAAAATAAAAAAAGTAGCTTTAGCAGAAGGGGAGATGTCCTATGATATACCCTTATCGACCATTCAGAATATTTGCACGGCTAAAGGCATGACGTTTGTTGTTTTTTTTCAAATGATTGAAGATTATCAATACACGTAGGAAACAGTTATCTATCCAAGTACAGCAAATAAAAAAGCCCTCTACTTTTAGAAGGCTTTTTTTGTATTATTTTAATCGATTATAGGTAACGGTAACTGGAAGTTCAGCTCCTCTCATATCGATATTGTACTCTACTGTTAGTTTTTTGTCTGTAGCTGCTTTAATTGTACGAGGTGTGTGTCTTGGGTCTGTACTAGTTAAAGTAATAACTTTATCAGCAATAGTTCCTTGTATAGGTGATTGATCCACTCCTTTTTTATTGGTTTCTATTACTGTAGCTTTATCATCTGTTAACGTCATGATATCTTTTGTAATAGCGTCGTCACCACCTGGCATTTCATTGAATCTGTGTTTCATTTCTCTACCGTTGAACGTATAGAACAAGCTATCCGTTTCCCATATTCCTACATAGGTATCTGGTTTGCGGATTACACTGTTGTCATCACTTGAACAACTGCTAATTGCAATTGGCAATGCTACTAAAGCACAAATAGCTACTAATTTTTTCATTTGTCGAGTTATTTATTTTTTGTTAGATTAAAATTAAAAGCCTTTTACACTCTTATTGTATAAGTCGTCTTTTTCTTCTGTGGTCAAATTGCGTTTGTATTGGAACAAAGCAGCTTCCCAATCTCCATAACCTGTATTAGGTAAAACAATAAAGCGCTTGCCAAACAAGGCTTGATTATTCTTAACATTTTGCAAGCGTTCTTCTTGTGTTTTTTTATCAAAAGCCGTAGAGAAATCCGATAGGTTATCTCCAAGAAGCAGTACAATTTCGTGTGTTTCACTCAGCTTCTGACGTCTCGTTTCCTTGCTCGATTCTGTCGTGCGAACAATCACGTGTTGATCATCTGCAAAAGGGTAGTTGTATTTTTGTAAATTTTTCAATGTACCTGCTTTGTCATTTTGGGTACGATTGGTGATGTAATACACCTCAATTCCCTTTGAAGCAGCGTAGTTGAAGAATGCTAAACTTCCTAGTAGAGGTAAAGCCTCTCCTTTAGAAGTCCATTCGTTCCATGTTTCTTCGCTGAATACTTTTCCTTGACGCGCCATTTCAACAGCATAAGGAGAGTTGTCTAAAAAGGTTTCGTCTATATCCGTAACAATGGCCAACGGTTTATTGTGGGATTGCGTTAAGATTTCATCTACTCTAAGTGTAGCAATATTAAACGCTTGTGCAGCTAACGCTTGATACTCAGCCGCGTTTTGTTGAAAAACTGCCGCGTATAGTTTACCGTTTACCTCAATTTGGTGTAAAGGGTTGGTTGTTGAAGTAACTTGACTTGAAGGGATTGTTTTACATGCTCCTAAAACAAGCAGTCCTGCAAGAAGAAAAGTTCTTTTTAACATATTCTAGTTTTACTGTTTATTAAGGTACAAAAATACAACATAAAATTAGAATAGAAGACGTTCGTCGAAGAAGGTGGCCTGATAATAATGAAAAAACCGTTCAAAAACGAGCGTTTTGAACGGTTTTATGTATCTAAAAATGAAGAATTACTCTTTGTATTCTGCTGCTTTTTCGTCGAATAAATCGTCAACAGACCAATAGCGCTCTCCTGTGTCGTAGTTGAACGTTAGAATTGTAGCACCTTCTTCAATTTCTGGTAGTTTTTGAGCAATAGCAGCCAGGGAAGTACCCGTAGAAATACCTGCTAAAATACCCTCTTCTTTGGCGATGCGATTGGTATAGGTGAAAGCTTCTTCTTTGTCTATCGTAATAATTCCATCAAAAATATCCGTATTGACTACTTTCGGAATAAAACCAGCACCAATACCTTGTAAAGGATGTGGGCCAGGTTGTCCGCCACTTAATACTGGAGAGTTTTTAGGCTCTACCGCATAAACTTTTAATTGAGGGAATTTTTCCTTTAAAACCTCGGCTACCCCTGTAATATGTCCACCTGTTCCAACACCTGTGATCAAGTAATCAATGCCCTCTGGAAAGTCGTTGATGATTTCTAACGCTGTTGTTTTACGGTGGATTTCTGGATTAGAGAAGTTGTTGAATTGCTGAGGTACCCACGCATTGTCCATTTGCTCCGCTAGTTCTGTAGCTTTGGCAACCGACCCTGCCGTTCCTAACTCTCTTGGAGTTAAAACAAATTTAGCTCCAAAAGCAGCCATTAATTTCCTTCTCTCTATACTCATAGATTCTGGCATAACCAAAATCAATTGGTATCTCTTCACCGCACAAACCATAGCCAATCCAACACCTGTATTTCCTGAGGTAGGCTCAATAATTGTGGTGTTTTTGTTGATGATGCCCTTTGCTTCTGCATCTTCTATCATCGCCAAGGCAATGCGGTCTTTTAAACTCCCTCCAGGGTTTTGCTTCTCTAATTTAATCCACACCTTATGCGTAGATGGAAAGAGATTGTTGATTTTGACATGGGGCGTACGCCCAATGGTGTCTAAAATTGTATTTGCTTTCATATTTAATTTTTTTGTGTGGTTATATAATAAAATTAATAGGCTCTGGATATTTATCAGTGTATTTGGAGTACACTTTACTCTTGCTGTAGATGATCGAATTAGCATCCACACTTTTGGTCAACCAGACATTTCCTCCAATTACAGAATCGTGGCCAATGATTGTATCTCCCCCTAATATTGTCGCTCCCGAATAGATCACAACATTGTCCTCAATATAGGGGTGACGACGTGTGTTTGCTTTGTCTTTAGAAACGGAAATCGCACCTAAAGTAACACCTTGGTAGATTTTAACATTGGTTCCAATCACACAGGTTTCTCCAATAACAATTCCTGTTCCGTGATCAATACAAAAATGAGATCCAATGCTTGCTGCTGGATGGATGTCAATTCCCGTTTTATTGTGGGCATATTCTGTCCAAATGCGAGGTAGGAGTCGAACATCCTGTTGTTGGAGTTGATGGGCAAAACGATAGATAGCAATCGCGTAAAAACCAGGATATGCAATGTGTACTTCCTGTAAACAAGTAGCAGCAGGATCGTTTTCTAAAATTGCAGTAGCATCCGTATTTAGTAAGGTATAAATAGAAGGTAGTGCTTCAAAAAAATCGTCGGCAATCTGATGTGAACGCTTTTCATCATGGTTGATGCTAAATAAAATGGAAACCATTTCATTCTTCAAAGTCGTTAATTTAATGTTGATTGCTTGTTCAGAATGATAGCGCTTATCTTCCAATTGAAATAAGAAGTGAAAAAGCGTATCTGTGAATTGTTCCATTCTTTTTTTATCTAAAAAGGCCGTGGTACTCTCGTTTTTATAGAGTAATTCTTGAATAAAATCCATGTGACTTTAGATGTTAATAGTTAAGAAATGATTGATTTCGTGTTTGTTTTGGCTAGTCAGTTCAGTTGCTTTTTTGGGTAGATCGGCTTCCCCCCAAGTAGAAAGCACGGCTAAAACAGGCCATAGCGATCGCCCTTTGTTACTCAATTGGTAAGAAATGGTTAGGCTTGGCTCACTAACAAGACGTTCAATAAGATTTAATTGCTCCAACGCTTTGAGTTCTGTGGTTAGCATCTTGCTACCAATTTTAGGCAAATGCTGTTGTAAGGTAGAATACCGCGCTTTTTCAATTTGAAAAAGTGTCGTTAGAATGGGTATTCTCCATTTGCCACTAATGTTTTGTAGCGTATGTTGAATGGCATCAATGGCTATTTGAGTTGACATATTAGGTTTCTTTTAAGAAAGTTACTTTCTTATTGGGAAGCTAATGTACTAAAAAGACAAGAAGCTACAAACGACTTAACTTTTTTTTAGTATATATTTCTACTAAATATGACAGTATGTGGGTTTTATAGTATTGTAAATATACTCAATGCGAATAAAAGGTATCTTTTTGGGATAATAAATGTTAAAAGGAAACGGCTTGTTAGTGAAGAATATTAAATTAATCAGTACATTTGATCTAGTAATGTACGGGAGAAGTGTATTTTCATTTCTTCTAAAGAATGAATAGTTCTTTGGGTGTTTGTATTGAAATAGATTTATTTTTAAGATTTCTTTTGAGCGGCTACTTGTAAGGAATTTGGTTTTGTTGTTTTGTTGTTCTATTTCAAATGGGAAGTAACACTTGCAAAGATACTATATTACCAGAGAGTGCCTCGAAAAAGGCACTCTCTATTATTTACATCTAATGGCAAGAACGCCAAGTGCATGAGCACCATAATCCGATCTTTCGTATGAACGTCGTGTCATACTAACTTATACAAATTACGTATCACGCAGAAGCGCCTTATTTAGTCCCCAATCTTTGCTTTTGCGTTTGATTCGTAGTGATTCCACTTTTTGTAGCAACCGATTCCCTGTTTTGAAATCGAGTCTGACATTAATTAATAGATAGCGATTTTAAGTTGTTGCGGTAGGCTTCTAGAATATCTGCTTTTAAGATATACCCAAAGTACTTCTTGTCTTTTTGTACTAAGACGAAATCAGCCTTTTTTAAGTCAAAATTATTGACAATATTTTTCGTACTATCGTTGTATGCAACCGTAATAGGCTGTTCTATTAGATCGCTTATCGGAGTAAATTTTGTTTGGAAAGTACTGAATACAATTGGACGTACGTGGTTGAGGTTAATGACGCCGAGCAAGTTGTGTTCTTCATCAATAATAGGAATAAACTCTTGCTGCGTTTGTGTAAAAATAGCCACGGCGTCTTGGGTTGTTTGCGTCGATTTTAGCAAGTGAATATCATTGCGAATAAAATCGTGAACATGAATGGTTGATAAGATATTCGAATCTTTGTCTGAGGTGAAAACCATCCCTGTTTCTGC
Source organism: Myroides sp. C6-3 (assembly GCF_050522425.1). Taxonomy (NCBI): domain Bacteria; kingdom Pseudomonadati; phylum Bacteroidota; class Flavobacteriia; order Flavobacteriales; family Flavobacteriaceae; genus Myroides; species Myroides sp. C6-3. The sequence continues at coordinate 16,333 of NZ_JBMVQP010000043.1, forward strand.
AATAGACTTAATATCCATGGAATACTTTTCCATGTGTTTGGCAATGGCAAAACTAATCGAGGACACGATAAGAAGGGGAACCATCAAGCCGTAACCTCCCGTTATTTCAGCAATTAAGAAGATACCCGTCAATGGAGCGTGAAATAAACCACTGATTACACCTGCCATCCCCACAACGGTAAAGTTGTGAATGGGAATGTCTTTCACTCCTAAAAGAGAAAAGAATTTAGCGAGGGTAAAGCCTAAATAAGATCCTACAAACAGAGAAGGAGCGAAGTTACCTCCGTTTCCACCACTCCCCATTGTTAAGCCCGCTGCAAAGGTTTTGACCAAAGCAGCTCCAGCAACGAAGAGCAACAAGACCCAATCATTGGTTGCAAAATTGCGCAACAAGGTATTGTTGAGAATAGTTTCGGGATGATCGCCAGCGAGTATCTTAATGCTTTCATATCCTTCACCAAATAAAGTAGGGAAGAGGAAGATAAGCACCGCTAACATAGTAGCACCAATAATCGCTTTTTTGTAAACGTGATTGGTGAATGTAGAGAGATAGGCTTCTGTCTTGCGAAACATTCGCGCGTGATAGACACAAAACAAACCAGCGAGAATTCCCAAAATAACATAGTATCCCGTGTTGAAGGTATCAAAAACAAGTTGTTTTTTGAACGACAACAAAATATCTTCTTTAATAATTAAATCTGTAACGATCGTTCCCGTTGCAGAGGCAATCATAATGGGAATGAAAGCAGAGACAGTAATATCAGCCAGCACGATTTCAATAGCAAAAAGCACACCGGCAATCGGTGCGTTAAAGGCAGCAGAAATCCCCGCTGCTACTCCACATCCCAGAAGTAAAATGCGATCTTTATAACTCAGTTTGTAGTTCTGAGCAAAATTAGAACCAAAGGCAGCACCTGTGATAGCAATAGGTGACTCCAACCCGAGTGATCCCCCCATACCAACGGTAAGGGAGCTTGTGACTATTTGAGAGTACATCTGCTTTTTAGGCATAACCCCAGATCGCTTGGCCACCGCAATCATGATCTGATACGTTCCTTTTTCAATACTGCCGTTTAAAAATTTTCGAATAACAAAAACAGTCAGCAAAATACCTATAATAGGCAATATACTATTGGTATACGGCAAATGAGAGATGTTGTCAATATAAGTGGCAAATTTGAACACTGCATGGGCAAACGACTTTAAAATTGTTACCGCAATGGCACTCGATGCACCTACTAAGACACAGGACAAATAGAGGAATTGGCGATCCGAAAGGATCGATTTTAAAAAAAATAAAATACCTTCTGCGTACCGAAAGGTCTGCTTAAAATAGAATACAATACGTTTTTTATTCCAAATCTTCATGATGCAAAAATAGCCTAAATAGTCGATAAAAGTAACGGAGACCGTATATTTTTTTAGCCTAAAACACAGCTTAAATAGCGGTGAAACGAGGGGTTTCTTGCACTAAAACAACGTGGTCTTCTAATTCTTTGAAAAATTGAGTAAAATCGGTTGCTAGAATCGAATAGTGTTCTCTTAGTTCTTCAGTTGCATAAGACATTTTAGAAATGCCCTTGGTTCTGCGATCCATTTGTGAGAGAATGTATCCCAAACCATCTATCGTTTCGTAACAAGTAAACCAATTTTCTCGGATCATAATGGGTAAAAAGTTTTGAATTTTTGCTGGTAAAAGCTCAAAATTCTCTTGCAATGATGCGTAAAACGTCGCTGCGTAATCCGCTAAGGGTTGTTGATGATACAAAGACCAATTCTTGGCTAGAAAATGATCGTAAAACATATCGATAATAACCGCAGCATAATGGTTGTACCTCGGCACAAGTAGTTTTTTATCCTTGCGCCAAATGCTATGGGCATCTGTATAAGTGTCTATTTCTCGATGTAAGAGAATCCCGTACTGCACTTCTTTGGGAAATTCTAGGTATTGTTTTCCTCGAACGCTGTCTGCTATAAAGTTGCCTATAGCTCTCTTTTCACAATCATTCGATAAGTATACATGGGCTAAAAAATTCATTGTTTCGCTTTAAACTCAAATTTACGTTTTTTAGTTTAGTATTTGAAAGTATAAGCGAGTGAATTGTTTTATATTTGTTCTTGTAGAAGAATAAAAAAAAAGTAGACTATGACATTGATAAAATCAATTTCAGGAATAAGAGGAACTATAGGCGGTAAGGTTGGATTTAACCTAACACCTGTTGATGCAGTTAAGTTTGCTTCAGCCTATGGAACTTTCATCAAGAATAAAGCAGGTAAAGATCAAGTAAAAGTTGTTATTGGACGTGATGCTCGTTTGTCTGGTCCTATGATTCACAATTTAGTAGTACATACCTTAGTGGGGTTGGGAATTGATGTGGTTGATTTAGGGTTGTCGACGACACCTACGGTTGAAATCGCTGTGCCAATGGAACAAGCAGATGGAGGTATTATTTTAACTGCCTCGCACAACCCAAAACAGTGGAATGCCTTAAAATTACTCAATGAAAAAGGGGAGTTTTTAAGTGGAGCAGAAGGAGAAGAAATTTTGGATATTGCTGAAAAAGACGCCTATGTTTTTGCAGAAGTAGATCGCTTAGGAACAATTGTTCAGAAAAATGATTACATGGATATTCACATCGACGAAGTTTTAAAATTGAAACTAGTGGATGTTGCAGCGATTCAAAAACGCAAATTCAAAGTTGTTGTTGATGGAGTAAATTCATCAGGAGGAGTTATTATTCCTGCTTTACTGAGAAAATTAGGCGTTGAAGTAGTAGAGCTATACTGTGATCCGACCGGACATTTCCCTCATAACCCAGAACCCTTAAAAGAACACTTACAAGATATTTGTGCTTTAGTGAAGGCAGAACAAGCAGATCTAGGTATTGTTGTAGATCCTGATGTAGATCGCTTGGCTTTTATTTCCAATGATGGTGAAATGTTTGGGGAAGAATATACCCTTGTTGCGGTGGCAGATTACGTATTGAGTAAAACACCAGGTAATACTGTTTCTAACTTATCATCTTCTCGTGCGTTGAGAGATGTTACAGAGAAGCGCGGTGGATCTTATCAAGCTGCTGCTGTTGGAGAAGTCAATGTAGTGGCCTTGATGAAAGAAACCCATGCCGTGATTGGTGGAGAAGGAAATGGAGGAATTATTTATCCAGAAACCCACTACGGACGTGATGCTTTAGTTGGTGTGGCTTTGTTTCTAACGCATATAGCTAACCAAACATTGACAGTCGCTGAGCTAAGAGCGACGTATCCGAAATACTATATGAGTAAAAATAAAATCGAGTTGACTCCAAAGTTAAATGTCGATATGATTTTGGAACTCATTGCAGAGAATTATAAAAACCAAGAAGTTACAACGATTGATGGGGTGAAAATTGATTTTCCTACCAGCTGGGTACACTTGAGAAAATCAAATACTGAACCGATTATTCGCATTTATACAGAAGCACCGACGCAAGAAGAAGCCGATGGTTTAGCAGGTCGTATGATGGAAGAATTGCGCGTGATCGCTGGAATTTAATGGAATCAAAACTGGAAGTGAAGGACAGGAGATGAGGCACAGCAAGTTTGCAAAATAGAGTAGAGGTATACTTAAAAAAGCGAAAGATATTCTTTCGCTTTTTTTTATAGATTTAATTCCTATCGTCTTAACTCAGTTAACAGTTAACGGTAGATTTTGCTGAAATATCAAGTGCTTCAATCACCCCTGCTATGTCACCTCGACGGAGGAGAGGTCGCATCCATTAATCACGCTCGTCACTCACCCCCGCTATGTTACCTCGATGAAGGAGAGGTCGCATCCGTCACTCAACACCCGTCACTCACCCCCGCTATGTCACCTCGACGAAGGAGAGGTCGCATCCATTAATCACGCTTGTCACTCACCCCCGCTATGTCACCTCGACGAAGGAGAGGTCGCATCCGTCACTCAACGCTCGTCACTCACCCCCGCTATGTTACCTTGACGAAGGAGAGGTCGCATCCGTCACTCAACGCTCGTCACTCACCCCCGCTATGTTACCTCGATGAAGGAGAGGTCGCATCCGTCACTCAACACCCGTCACTCAACAATCAACAATCCTTGCTCGTTTTTCAAGGACTCGTAGGATGCGACCCTTCGTTGCCTCAGGGACATACTGTGTGTGGGTACTGAAATAGAATGTATTTTCTTTAACATAACGAGCAAACAAACAAACCGAGTAAACATTTTTTCCCTTCCCGAGGAATCTTTTTTATTCTCATTTTGCAAGAATACAAAAGAAGTCATATCGATGGAATGAGAATTACGGTTAATTGAGGATGTGATTATTCAATAAACGTCATGTAATACACTGGCAATCAGTAGATTGTATTGTTGTTTTTTCGATTTTATGAAAAAATAGGTATATTCTTTGCACTTTATTAAAAACTACATTTTATAAATTAAAAAAAACTCTATTTTTTGGCAGTATAATCGTATTTTTATAATGTAAAATTAGGTGTTTTTGGTTAAACGCGATAAATATGATAATTAAATTGTTTTTTTTGTGATATATTTGCAATAAATATTAACGTACTAAAAATAATAAAATGTTAGATTCAATTAGTTTAAAACTCGAATCGTTAAGGCAGGATGATTATTTTGATGAGTTTTTAGTTTTGTTAGAAAAAGAAAGCGAAAGAGGTAGAGATTATATCTCCTTATCAACAATTCCAGTTGCTTTACACTACCGCTTAATACAGGAAGGGTTTTGTATTAAACGCGTAGAGAGAATTATTACACGATGTTTTTTTTGGAAGAAGAACACGTATTACTATAAGGTTGAGCGATTAACCTAAAAACAACGTTTGTTTACACCAGAGATAAGTAACTAACAATCTAGAATGAAACCGCCTATACCTTCGAATTAGAAGTAGCAAAGCTAAAAAAACCTTTTAAAATTGTGTGCAATAAAGGCACTGCTACTGAGTGCACTTTATTTACTTATCTTAAAAATACCTGTCTAAATGGGCGGGTATTTTTTTATTTGTACGGTAGGATGTCTTTTTTTACATGTAAATATTATATAAATAGGGGAGGAAAGAAAAAATAGGCGAGGAGGACGAAATACTATTATAAGAAAAATTAACAATAGTTAAATAAAATGAAACATTTTTTCTGTTAAAAATGCGAGCTTTTCTTTTGTTTGTGTTTTTTTATTTTTATTTCACTTTTTTTTAATAAAAAAGGTGCTTTTAGTCGTATTATTTACTATATTTATAAAGTCGAACTTTAGTATCTCCTATAGGGTGTATACGAAGTGGTAAAAAGGCAATGGAAATTGCACATTAGGTACGTTTAGCTCTTTAGCTGAAAAAAAGGAAGACGCAAAGGGCAATGGCTGCATCAAGCGCTCCTTAGGTAGAAATGAAATTTTCCTTTTTGGGAAAAGATCTATACACTAGTCGAAAGAAATGTAGAGTGTGGGGAAATGAAACGGATGCGTTTACTATCCCTTAACTCTGATGAAAGATAAATATTTGTTTTTTGTTTACACCGATAAATAAGGAAAGATTAGTTTCATTGTATTGCAAAAATATTTGAAGTCAATAGAATTTGTTAACCGTTATCCTCACTGCAATCTTAAGGAAATACGATACAGTGACTCCGTTCTAACCGTATTATTTATCACATAAATCCTGCTCAGAACTTACTTTCTCTAAGCAGGATTTTTTTTTGTTAACTGTTATCGGTTATCTGTGATCCGTCATCGGTAGATTTTTATGAAATAGCAGGTACTTTCTTTAAAAGGGGAATCTCAGCAGTTCAACGAACAACCAACGAACAATAAACAAAAAAAAACGCCTCAAGGGCGTTTCATTATATAGCGATCATTTTTCCATTTTCTTTTTCTGCGACTTCTTTTCGCAAAGAACTGCTGGAGAACCGATGGTCTCTGGAATTGTAATAGAGCTCAATTCCCTTCTCTTCGCAGTAGCTTCTGCCTGTGAAGTTCTTTGATGCATACTCATCACCTAAGATTCTAACGTGTATGTGAAAAGCACGTAGTATATCTTCTAAATCTTGCTCTGTGGTGTACGGAACAATCTCATCTACAAATTTGCAACCTTTTAACTGAATATAGCGTTCTACCACAGTTTGTGTAGGTTTGTTTTTTTCTGGTCTGTCAATAGTGGGATCCGTTTGTAGTCCTACAATTAAATAATCGCATTGACGTTTTGCTTCTTCTAACATTTTGATATGACCCGCGTGAAGCAAGTCAAAAGAACTAAATGTAATACCAATTTTTTTTGTTGTCATAGCATTATGGGGTTAAAAGTTTATAATCGGAATGCTTGTGTAAGATGCAATACGGTTAAAACTTTAGATAATATCAGCAAAAATACATTGTTTTTATCTAAACTACCAAATGATTTAAGGGAATATTAAGCATTGTGGTAGGAATACGCTTTTTATTGAGCCCATAAGAACCTAAAAAAACGCTTATACTTTGAAAGTATAAACGCTTTTTTAGGTTATATCGTATGCGAAATACTAATCTAAAGAACTTTTTCCGCTGTAGTAGCATTTTCTCGCTTCTAAGAATAGGTAGTATTGCACTCCAAAAAGAATAGAAGCTAAAACGAGGTGAGCGGCTTGTGAGCCAAACGGGAAATGAGCATATTGCATGGCAACTCCCGTTAAGATCTCTAATACTAAGAGGATTGCTACCCATTTTACCTTAGAGAATCCTAAGTTGAGTTTTTTGTTTAAGAAGAATAAGTAAAAATTCAATACAAAAACTAAAATAGAGAAACTACGGTGAATGTAGAATTCAACTGTAGGGGTATTTAACCAGAGGTATTCATTGGTGATCCCTGCTTTTACCTGTTCGTCAACAAACTCGCGTACCTGTGTTCCCAGTACCACTTGTACCAGGGTAAGCAGTAGTGTAATAACCGTTAAGGCGCGGAAAGTGGCATTGTATTTTTTTATTTCTGTTTTGTTTTTAGCGGCTTTGATAATATTGATTAACAAGGCTACAATAACCAAGGCCATCACCATGTGAACAGTGATTTTAATCGGATTTAACACCGAATAAACCACAGTAGCACCCAGCCAAGCTTGGAATCCCATCAAGAACACCACAAGCCAAGACCCCCATACGAGTTTCCTATTGGATGACCAATGCCCAAAAGAAGCAATAGCAAGCGCCAAACAGGCTAACCCAGCTACGGCACCACAAAGGCGGTTGATGTATTCGGTCCAGGTGTGTTTCGGGTTAAATTGGGCATAATCGTGTTTGGTGTACTTTTCCCAGTGTACTTCCTCATAAACAGTAGAGGTTGTAAAGGAGTCTTTGGCTTTCCAAAGCGCCTCATCGTGAATGATCATTTGTCCTTTTTTATACGTTCGATCGGGTTGCCACGTCAGAACTTCCTCGTCGGTTGGGGGAATATAGTAGCCAAAACACTTCGGCCAATCCGGACATCCCATTCCAGAACCAGTCATTCGAACCGCTGCCCCCGCAAAGATCACCAAGTACACAAGTACAAGTGAAATTTTCGCCAAAGGTAAAAAAGAGCTTTTCATAGGTATTATTTATTTACAATTGTTAGTCCAATTTTTTCTGCTTTTGAAAGCATGAAAGCATAGGCCGCTTCGTATTCATTAGGAATAACGCCCTCTAAAATCGCCTCTTTAATGGCTTCTTTCAAAATGCCTATTTCCTTGCATGGCTGTAAATTGAATAAAGCCATGATTTCCTCTCCCGTAATTGGAGGTTGGAAGTTGCGGATATGATCTCTTTCTTCCACTTCAACAATCTTTTTGCGTACCATTTGAAAGTTGTTGTGGTATTTCTTAAACTTGTTTGGATTCTTTGTGGTAATGTCTGCCTCACATAAGATCATCAAGTCCTCCACGTGTTCCCCTGCATCAAAAACAAGGCGTCTAACAGCCGAATCGGTTACTTCTTTTTGCGACAAAACAATCGGACGTGAACTCATCATCACCATCTTCTGTACAAATTTCATCTTTTGATTCAACGGCATATGTAGGCGTGTAAAGATCGTTTTTACCATCTTGCCCCCTAAAAACTCGTGTCCGTGAAACGTCCACCCTTGTTTTTTGGAGAATCGCTTGGTAGGTGCTTTGCCAATGTCGTGCAACAAGGCTGCCCAACGCAACCACAAGTCGTCGGTGTTTTGAGCAATATTATCAACCACCTCTAGGGTGTGATAGAAGTTGTTTTTATGCGTGTGTCCTTCGATTTCCTCTACCTGATTCAACGCAATGAGTTCCGGTAAAATCAAGTGAAGTAATCCCGTTTGATATAAAAGGAGAAATCCCTTGGAAGGCTGATCAGCCAAAAGGATTTTGTTGAGTTCATCGACGATGCGTTCTCCAGAAATAATAGACAAGCGCTCGGCATTCCTCGAGATTGCTTCTAGCGACTCGTCCTCAATAATAAAGTCGAGCTGCGTTGCAAAGCGAATCGCACGCATCATGCGCAATGGATCGTCTGAATAGGTGATATCAGGATCTAGGGGGGTGCGTATTAGCTTGTTTTTGAGGTCTTCACTGCCGTTAAACGGATCTAACAGTTTGCCATAGTTCGCCTGATTCAACGACAGGGCTAAGGCGTTGATGGTAAAATCTCTTCTATTCTGATCATCTTCTAAAGTACCGTCTTCCACAACGGGTTTGCGGCTGTCAAAGTGATACGACTCTCTTCTTGCACCAACAAATTCAATATCAATATCGTCATAACGCAACATCGCCGTTCCGTAGTTTTTGAATACCTGAACTTTAGGATGATTGGGAAGCAAATTCGACACGGCTAAAGCCAATTCAATACCACTGCCTACAGCAACAATATCAATGTCTTTTTTCGTGTCTCTTTGCAGTAAAAAATCGCGTACAAAACCACCTATTACATAAGCGTCTACGTTTAAGTTCGCTGCAGCTTGGGTAATAATTTCAAAAATAGGGTGTTGTAGTGCTTCTTTATATGTTGGGTTATCGTGGGTCATAGTTTCAAATGGCACCTTTACTTTCTTATGATCGTTACTTGTGCGTTTTCTTTTAATTTAATGATAGTTGAAGGTTTGATTGGTTTTTCTTCTTGCTGACGCAGCTGAACAACGTAGTCCACCCCTTCAATAATACGTGGATCAATGTCTTTAAAGCGCTGAGGAGAAGGAGCTCCACTAATATTAGCCGAGGTCGAAACCAAAGGCACTTTCATGCGCTCAATAAGGTTATAGCAAAACGGCTCTTTTATGATGCGCATCCCCAGCGATTGATCTGCCGCAATAATTTCCGGAGCCACCAATTTGGGATGATCGAGAATCAGCGTCGTAGGTTTGTCGCTAAATTCTAATAGATCCCAAGCAACTTCGGGAATATTGTGAAATACGCGGTGTAAAAGACGATCGCCATTTACTAATACAATCATGCTCTTGCTCTCTGCGCGTTGTTTTAATTGATATATCTTTTTGATGGCTTCCGAATTCGTCGCGTCGCAACCAATTCCCCAAATCGTATCCGTGGGATACAAAATTATACCGCCATTTTTAATCACTTCAAAAGCGTTGTGAACTTCTTTTTGGATATCTTCCATTATCAGTCTCCTTACAATAAAATTGGTTCTCTATTTAAAGGGCTTAAAAATACTAAAAAAATAGGATACACGAGAGCCTTGGAGGGTAAGAAATAAATTTGCACTTTCAAAAAAGAAAGAATTATAATATTTTTAAGAGGAGTACATCTTTTTTGGCTTACTTTTAAGACGCCTAAAATTAGTTATAGTATGGATGTGAAACGCAGAAAGGATTTTAATAAAGAAGAGGTATTAGCAATGTATGCAAAAGTGTCGAAGAACACGTTGATGGAAACATTGCAAATTGAATATGTAGATGCAGGACCGGAGTTTTTAGTGGCTACAATGCCCGTAAATGAGCGCGTACACCAACCGGCAGGGCTGTTACATGGAGGCGCAATGGTTGCCTTAGCAGAAAGCTTGGGAAGTGGTGCTTCCCTTATGTTGATTGATCCCGAACTTCAAGAAATTAGGGGAATCGAAATTTCTGCCAACCACGTGCGAAGCAAAAGAGCAGGACAAGTGACGGGAACAGCGCGTTTAGTGCACCGTGGACGAACGTTACACTTATGGGAAATTCGAATCACAGACGAGAATAATGTATTATTGTCGGTGTGTAAGATCACCAATATTGTAATCGAAAAAAAGAAGGCCTAATGGAGTTATATGAGACGTGGACCGAGCATATAAAAGAAAATAAGCCGTATGTGCTGTATAAAAAACCAGGGCAACACAAGGTAACGGGATTGTTTCAGCGGGATTCAACCTTGCATCTTGTTGAACATTTTAAAGAAAGTGGATTTGTACTAGCGCCTTTTTACGAAGGCGTGCGTTTTTATATTCCTTTAGGGGAGTCGCACCGAATGGAAGGCGAACTTTTAGAGGAGAAGTTTACCTATGGAGCCTTTGAATTGGCGTACGAACAGCAACCCGGAAAACAACATTTTGAACAGTTGGTGCAACGCTGTGTACAGGCTATTAAAGCGGGGGCTTTTGAGAAGGTTGTGCCTTCTCGAAAGGAAGTATTGGATCTCCCAGGTCAAGACGTGGAGATACAAGCACTCTTTTCTAAATTAGTCGTTGCCTATCCAGAGGCGTTTTGCTATGTGATTTACCACCCGTTTGTAGGGTTGTGGATGGGGGCAACACCGGAGACACTCGTAGAGCTAGAAGGGCATAAGTTGCGTACCATGGCATTGGCGGGAACTCAAGTGAATCACGGTAAAGACGAGGTTTTTTGGGGAGATAAGGAGAGAGAAGAACAACAATATGTGACTGATTTTATTGTAGAGAAACTACAGCCAATAAGTAAGCATATGGAGGTTTCTCCACCTTTTACGAAAAGAGCGGCTAAAGTCATGCATATTTGTACGTCGATTGAAGCTCAGCTAAAAGAGGTAAATTTAGGCGCGATTGTCGATGCGTTGCATCCGACACCTGCTGTTTGTGGAATGCCCAAATCCAGTACGCGCGATTTCTTGCTGCAAGAAGAAGGGTATGCAAGAAAATACTATGCTGGCTATTTAGGGGAGTTGAATTACACCAAACAAGGGGAGGATGCCCTTACAACCGCAAGTAGTTTGTTTGTTAATTTGAGGTGTATGGAAGTTGAAAGTCAGCAAGTTAATTTGTATATTGGATGTGGGGTAACAGAAGATAGCGATCCGACGAGTGAGTTTGTCGAAACAGTAAACAAATCGACCACTATGAAAAAGATTTTATTTTAAGCGTATGAAAGTAGATATATTAGCCTTTGGAGCACATCCAGATGATGTAGAATTGGGATGCGGGGCAACAATAGCCAAAGAAATTCACTTGGGAAAAAAAGTGGGAATTATCGATTTAACTCGCGGGGAATTAGGCACAAGAGGGAGTGCTGAGATTCGAGCACAAGAAGCAGCGGATGCAGCTGCTATCTTGGGTGTAGTAGCAAGAGAAAACTTGGGGTTTCGCGATGGTTTTTTCGTCAATGATGAAGCGCATCAATTGGAAATTATTAAAATGATCCGCAAGTATCAGCCCGAAATAGTGTTGTGCAATGCCATAGATGATCGTCATATCGATCACGGAAAAGGGAGTAAATTAGTGTCAGATGCTTGTTTTTTAGCGGGATTAAGACGTATTGAAACGACTGTAGATGGGGTAGAACAGGAGGCATGGAGACCTAAATGGGTCTACCACTACATTCAATGGAAGAGTATCGAACCCGATTTTGTGGTGGATGTAACGGGATTTATCGATCAAAAGATGAAGGCTGTTTTGGCGTATGGAACCCAATTTTATGATGTCAACTCTAAAGAACCTTCAACGCCAATTACTTCTAAGAATTTCCTCGATAGTATTATTTACCGCGCACAGGATCTAGGACGATTGATAAACAAAGAACATGCAGAAGGATTTACAGTAGAAAGATATTTGGCTGTCAATCGGTTAGATGATTTGATATAAAATTTTTAAAAAAATGCTTGCAACGTAAGGAAATATGGCTACCTTTGCAAGCGTCAAAATAAGACAAAAACGGTGGTTATAGCTCAGCTGGTTAGAGCGTCGGATTGTGGTTCCGAAGGTCGTGGGTTCGAAACCCATTAATCACCCAACAAAAATTAGGTGAACGTATTGAAACACCTCAAAAAATATACACGGTGGCTATAGCTCAGCTGGTTAGAGCGTCGGATTGTGGTTCCGAAGGTCGTGGGTTCGAAACCCATTAGTCACCCAAAACGCACAAAAATATACACGGTGGTTATAGCTCAGCTGGTTAGAGCGTCGGATTGTGGTTCCGAAGGTCGTGGGTTCGAAACCCATTAATCACC
>NZ_JBMVQP010000044.1:0-25784 GCF_050522425.1 Myroides sp. C6-3
CGTCATGTCACCTCGACGCAGGAGAGGTCGCATCCGTCACTCACGCCCGTCATGTCACCTCGACGCAGGAGAGGTCGCATCCGTCACTCACGCCCGTCATGTCACCTCGACGCAGGAGAGGTCGCATCCGTCACTCACGCCCGTCATGTCACCTCGACGCAGGAGAGGTCGCATCCGTCACTCACGCCCGTCATGTCACCTCGACGCAGGAGAGGTCGCATCCGTCACTCACGCCCGTCATGTCACCTCGACGCAGGAGAGGTCGCATCCTCTAAATCAGGTTTCGTTTATGGAGTTCTATGCAAATACACCTACTGAGGTGGAACCTCATCGCCTCAACAAACAACAAACAAAAAAAGTAATGATTTAATTACATTTATATGCTTTGTTTTTTATAGATTTATCAAACAAATTAACCAATACTTATAAGAAATTAAATGAAGAGAATATTTGTAGTATGTGCGATAGCTGTTTTTCTAGTTTCGTGTGCGAAAAAGACAACGGATTCCAATGAGATTGAATCCAATACACCAGTCGTTGAGCAAAAGCAGGAAGAGCAAGTTGCTGAAGAACAAAAAGCACAACGATTTGACATCGAGAGTATTGCGGTGTCGAATGTGGATATTGGCGATTTTCCTTATTTTAATTTACCTACTGGATTCAGGCATTTGAACAAACCTCTACAAAGAAATTTTGACGTCTGCTTTTTTCCTATAGATGGGGTTATGACGCCTTTTGAAGGTAAATTATACAAGATTAATATCGATTCAGAACGAGGAGAGCAGTTTTCTCAACGTTTTTTTGAAAAGAGCATGGAAGATTATATGGAAAGCATTGGTGCGGTAAAAATCTTTGATGGGGAGATTACTAGAGAAGAATACGAGCGCTACAATAAGCAAGATCCAAATAAAGGAGATGAAGGAGATATCGGTTATGCTGGTCAGCATATTCGCTTTTATGTCATTCGCTCTGCAGAACAAGGCAATATTTATGTTCAATATACGGTAAATAATGCAGGAGCATCATTGAATGTATTGCAAGAAGCGAGTTTTACACAAACGATAACGAAAGTAAAAGCAGAAGATATTGCGAAAGACTTAACGACAAAAGGAAAGTCAGTACTTTATATTAATTTTGAGGTAGATAAAGCAACAATAAACAACGAGGCTTTAGCTGTAGTAAGCGAAATTACCAAAGCATTAAATACAGAATCTGCGTTAAACATCAGTATTGAAGGACACACAGATAATACGGGAGACAATCAGCACAATAAACAACTCTCTGCGAAACGTGCTGATGCGGTTAAAGAAGCTCTAGTTAAACAAGGTATAACTTCAAACCGATTATCCACTGTGGGCTATGGTGCAGACAAACCCTTAGTCGATAATACTTCAGAAGAAAATAAAGCAAAAAATAGACGCGTAGAATTAATTCGCGTTAAATAGCAAAAAAGCTCTTTTTTACCACTAGTGAAAAAGAGCTTTTTTTTTATGCTGTATAATTGGGAATCGTCCATTTAGCCATATACCAATTCACCTGATAAGGATAGGTTTCATAAGGTCAATCTCCTTCATTTGTGTTTTTTACTCACTTGGTAAAAGAAAGGAAAAAGAACTGGAAATTAGTAGAAGAGCAGCTCTATTACCGTCATTGTTCCACGTTCTAAAAGACCATTATTTATCCTATGATAAATTTAATGTGAGAGAGGTACCTTAATTTTGGCTTCGTTATTTTTAACTAAAAGACTAAAGAAATGGCGACTATAAAAGGAGTATTAGCTGAGCTTTTTCCAATGAAAACTAGACTTCGATTAGTAGGAGTGTGGTTGATTGTGGTTTTATTCCAATTTTTTGGACAAGGTATCTTGGGTGATGGGCTAACGGGAACCCTTGCGTTAGGGGTGTTTTTAGTTTTACTCTTCACCATTATTGGAGCGGCATTTGGCGTGGTTAAGGAAGCGGATGAACTGGCACATAAATTAGGTGAACCTTATGGTACGTTGATTTTGACGTTGTCTATTGTTTCTATTGAAGTGATCTTAATTGCTGCTGTGATGCTAGGTCCTGGAGAGAATCCAACCATCGGGAAAGATTCAATATTTTCAGTGATGATGATTATTATGAATTTGGTTATCGGTTTGTGTATCCTACTAGGGGGGGTAAAGTTTGGAGAACAAGAATACAATGCTCAGGGAACTTTATCTTATATGGGAATGATTATCATGCTTGGTGGTATAGGATTGTTATTGCCAAATTTCATTCAAGGAGCAGGTGGCGGTCAATTTACGACAACTCAAGCGGTTGTATTGGCTGGGTTGGTCCTTGTATTGTATGGTTTTTTCTTGCTCTTACAGATGAAGCGCTACAAGCATTTGTACATTCAACCTCAAGTAGGATATATGGAAATTCGCTTTGATCAACGAACAAAAACAGCGCAAAAAGAGGATCAAACAGATGCAAGAGAAACGGCAGTGGACAAAAGGGAAATTTTGGTGCGTACGTTGATTTTATTGGGAATGATAGTACCTATTGTTTTGCTTTCTCACAATATGGCTGTAGTAGTAGATTACGGAATTAAAGCAGCAAACTTACCTCCTTTATTAGGTGGTGTTTTGATTGCTATCATCGTATTTACGCCCGAATCCATGACGGCGGTTAAAGCGGCTTTAAACAACGAATTTCAACGGGCAATTAACCTGTGCCATGGTGCATTTGTATCTACGGTAGGGTTGACGATTCCTGCGGTATTAATCGTTGGACTCATTACGGGAAAAATGGTCTTATTCGGAATGAACCCTACGGAGATTATTCTCTTTGTTATCACGTTACTTTTGAGTTTGCTAACTTTTATGGGCAAGCGTACGACGCCCATCATGGGAATGATGCATTTAGTGCTTTTCGCTGTATTCATGCTTTTAATTTTTAATCCTTAATATAAAAACGTAAAATGGAACAAAACAAAGGACCCGTTTCACAATTTTTAGCAAGTAATTTTTTACATTTTAATGCTGCATCAACCATCGATGCTGCAAAGGGATACGAGGCGCATTTAGCTGCAGGTGGTAAGATGCTCATCTCGTTAGCGGGTGCAATGAGTACAGCCGAATTGGGTATTTCTTTAGCCGAAATGATACGCCAAGGGAAAGTGGATATCATTAGTTGTACGGGAGCTAATCTAGAGGAAGATATTATGAACCTAGTTGCTCACTCCCAGTACAAGAGAATTCCCAATTACCGAGATTTAACTCCTCAAGATGAATTGGAATTATTGAACAATAAATACAACCGAGTAACAGACACTTGCATTCCTGAAGAAGAGGCGTTTCGCAAGATTCAACACCATATAGAAAAAATATGGAAAGATGCACAAGCACAAGGGAAACGCTATTTTCCGCATGAATATATGTATCAGCTGTTGTTGAGTGGTGTTTTGGAAGAGGATTATGAAATTGATCCTAAAAACTCGTGGATGTTAGCAGCTGCAGAACGCAATTTGCCTATTGTTGTTCCGGGATGGGAAGACTCAACGATGGGCAATATTTTTGCGTCCTATATCATTAAAGGTGAACTGCAAGCGTCTACGGTAAAGAGCGGTATTGAATACATGGTTTGGTTGGCTGAGTTTTATGAGAAAAATGCAATAGATCAAGGTATTGGCTTCTTCCAAATCGGAGGGGGAATAGCGGGTGATTTCTCTATGTGTGTAGCTCCAATGCTTGTGCAAGACCTAGAAAAAGATCAGGTGCTAAAATGGAGATACTACTGTCAAATTACCGATTCTACAACGTCGTATGGATCGTACTCTGGTTGTATCCCCAATGAAAAAATTACATGGGGCAAGCTCGATGTAGATACGCCTAGTTATGTGATTGAATCAGATGCTACTATTGTAGCCCCACTAATATTTGCTTGGATCTTAGGTAAATAGTTTAATTCTTTACCAGTAGTTTGCTCGTGTTGTCAAGCTACTGGTTTTTTGTTTGTCCTTTTCTTTTTTAGCCTCATGCTGTCATATCAATAAAAAAAAGGGTACATTAGTTCTCCACGTAATAGGAGGTAAAAATCATGGCTTTAAAGATTTATCCCGAATACCCGCTTGACGAACTAGAGCAACTTCTCATCAATGGCACTAAAGTGCCTTATGGAGAATTCTTAATTTATGGCGATTTAGTTCAATCACTAACCGAAAGTGAACACGATTGGTATGTATGGTATAGTTTGAGACTGCCTTTTCACGATAATACGAGAATTCAACGCGCTAAAGCGGATGCTGAACTTGACTTTATTATCGTCTCTCGTTTTGGCATTATCGTCTTAGAAGTTAAAGGAGGGAACGTTTTTGTTGATCAAGGGCGTTTCTGTTTTAAAGATGGGGAGCATACCAAATGGTTGCCTCAAAATCCATTCGAACAAGTGAAGGGATACAAATACACGTTGATGAATAAGGTCTTTCCTAATTTTAAACACGTACAATTTTGTGAAGCCGTTGCTTTTCCAACGACAAAAATAGCTATCGAAAATACGATTTACGACAAGAACCTGATTTATAGTGATTTCACTCGTAAAAATGAGTATCAAAACATCGAGAACTTCTTATTGCACATCTACAAGTACACGCGTGAAAAATTAGAAAGCGTCCATCCAATTACGTTTAAAAAGTTGAAGAAAAGCGATTTAAACTATATCGTTAATACCTTTAGTCCCAAAGTACAAGATACCAATGTATTCGCTTCGAGAAACTCCTTTCAATGGTTAAAGGAGAGAAATTTAGATTACTTATATTCTCTAGCAGAGAATCCGAGGTTGATGATTGAAGGCTCTCCAGGAACGGGAAAGACAACGATGGCTATGGCATATGCTGAAATGCAAGTTGAACGTCAGGGGATTTACTTGTGTTGGAATTCCCTTTTATGTGTGTATAACCAACAGCGTTTTAACGAAAAAAACGTTCGAATTGACTGTATTACGTTTAAGCAGTTTATTGCAAAATATCACCCCCATATTCAAGAGAAGGAGGTCTATTACCTCAAGCCTTTACGATGTGCTAAATTGGTGCAGGAAACCTTACAGTATCTAGAAGAGCTAGAGCAATTACCAGACTATGACTACATGATTATTGATGAAGCTCAAGATCTATTTGATCGAAATTTGGCGCTGTTGATTGATAAACTCTGTGGCGACGGACAAGGATTGTCGCAAGGGAATGTGATGTTGCTGTACGATTTGGATCAAAGTTTCTCTCTTTTTGGACGTGATGTAACGGAGTATGCCTATTTCTTAAAAGATTATTTTACGCATTTCAAACTGCATAAAATCAGACGAAGTGCTCAAAAATCACAAATTCGTCAAATTGCAGAACACATTCAGGAATCACCTGAGGAATGGGAGGAACTAACGGATCATCAAGCCGAATACGACGAAATTGAACTGCGTTCGTTTGATGAGGTAGAGGCCTTGAAAGAAGCAATGAAACGCATCATCGAAAATATCAATGACCCTAGTTCTTCCTTACTGGCAGAGGATGTGATTGTGTTAGTACAAAGTAAGGTTTGGCAACGTCGAAATAATGTGGCGGATCTGATTGTTGAATTGGATATGGAAGAATTAACCCCTGAAAATTTAACGTTAAAACCCACGCGTTTACAGTTTACAACTGCCTTGAAATACAAAGGGTTAGAACGTAAAAATGTTATTCTTATCGTAGATAAACCCGATCAGTTTACTCCTTTTGAATGGTATGTTGGCTGTACAAGAGCTATTGATAATTTGAGTATTTGGCAATTGCACACCTATCAAGAACACGAAGAATAGAGGGAAAACGCCTCGAAAGGGAAAAATAAGTGCGAATAGGGTTGTTCTATTTTGATTTTTTAGCTTTTTGACGGAGGACATATAGATATAAACTCTCCGTTTTTTCTCTTGCCCAAGGTGTTTTTCTCAAAAATTTTAAGGAGGAATTGATACTGGGATCATGGGTAAAACAACGAATATTGATCTCTTTTCCCAATCCCTCAAATCCTTGGTAATAATCAACCAATTCTTCGAGTATTTCCGCTAATTTTTTGCCGTGTAAAGGATCTTTGGACGTTTGCATGGAATTTATTTTCTACAAAGATATGTTTTTTTTGGTTGAAATGGTGTGGTGTTGAGTGGAGGAACTCCGATTTTCAAATATGAGCTTTGTATGCAATCAATATTGAGCTTTATAAGCAAATTAAAAAAACAGATAACCTTTATTTTTGTTGAAAATGAATTCAATTAAAAATGAGTAAAAGCAGAAGAAAGTACAGCATAATCCTAGGTTTTTTTTCTTGGGTTTACTTTCAATGACAGGTTTATAGATGATACATCCAAAAATAGCAAAAAGCCCATTGTAAGCTAATATTTAGAAGCAAATCATAGTAAGATACGAAAAAAAAACATACAAATACCTGTTAATAATCAGGTTTTGATTCCTATAAATAGGGGAACTTTATAATAGAAAATAAAAATGCTATGAAACAAAGAGTGCCTATTTCGCAAATTATGACTAAGGTATTGATTGCTGTACCAACAACGAAAAAAATTAGTGAAGTCAATCAACTATTTAACGATTATAAAATAAGACATATTCCCGTGGTAGAAGG
The DNA here is from genome assembly GCF_050522425.1 of Myroides sp. C6-3. Classification (NCBI taxonomy): domain Bacteria; kingdom Pseudomonadati; phylum Bacteroidota; class Flavobacteriia; order Flavobacteriales; family Flavobacteriaceae; genus Myroides; species Myroides sp. C6-3. The sequence goes on from NZ_JBMVQP010000044.1 coordinate 6,626, forward strand.
GGAGCAGCTAGTAGGAATCATTTCTAGTAACGATATTCTGAAAATTGGGTATAGTACAGCAGAAATGGAAGTAGAAGCAATTAATGCGATTTATGATGCCTATAAGTTGGAAGATATTATGACCGCTAATCCCGTTGTAGTGAACGACGATATAACAATTAAAGAAGTAGCCGAATTATTAGTTGAACAACAATTCCACTCTTTACCAGTGGTAGACAAAAACAACGCCTTGGTGGGAATTGTTACAACTACAGATCTCATTAATTACCTAATTGCGCAGTATTAAGCTGGTGCATGAGATTTGCTTTTTTTTTCAACCTTCTATTCTGCGGAATAGAAGGTTTTTGTTGTTTAAGAGGACACAGCAAGTGATTGTCGAATATTTTTGCTGCAGGGCAAAAATCAAAAAAACAAAGCCTTATCTTTGCAGTTCACCCAAGTTAATTGAGAATGGATTCTTTTGTAGCCTTAGATTTTGAGACTGCCAATCAACATAGAAGTAGTGTTTGCAGTGTAGGATTAGTGTTTGTAGAAAATAGACAAATTGTAGATAAGTACTATGAATTGATTAAACCCGTGCCTGATTTTTACAGCTATTGGAATACAAAAGTGCATGGGCTAACACAACGCGATACTGCTCAAGCAGAGGAGTTCCCTATCATATGGGAGTATTTGATTGAACGCATCAAAGATTTGCCTTTGGTTGCACACAATAGTGCATTCGATCAAAGTTGTTTGAAAGCGGTATTGGCTAGTTATAATTTGCCAATTCATCAAAATCCGTTTTACTGTACATTTCGCAAGTCAAAAAGTGTATTTCCCACTTTACCCAACCACAAGTTAGATACAGTATCGTCCTATTTGGGATTTCAACTTGACAATCACCACCATGCATTAGCGGATGCTGAGGCTTGTGCTCATATTGCTTTACACGTGTTTCAAGACTAGCCTTCGCCTTTTATAAGTTGGATAGGTAGAGTAAAACGGTCGTGCCTTTTCCTATCTCCGATTTTATTTGCAATTGAGCACCAATGAGTTGCGCTCTTTCTTTCATGTTCTCTAGACCTATGCCGCGATGCGCACTGTTTTTGAATCCTTTGCCATTATCTTCAATACGCAGTACAATCGTATCATCTTCCATGGTGATTTTTAATTGACATTGTGCTGCATGTGCGTGTTTGTTTACATTTTGAAAAGCTTCTTGAATGATCTGATAAATATTGACTTTTTGCATCGTACTTAGGTGCTCAAGACATATAGTCGACGCATAGGCAAGACTAAACTTCGTTTTGTTTTTGTTGGATTGCTTCTGAACTAGTTCCTCTACTAGATGTTCAAAAGACTTGTTTTGAAAGATGCTTTGTTGAGAAAAGGCATGTGAAATATCGCGAACTTTATTTTCTAGCTGCACTAATTCATCCACCAACATACCTTTGAAGGTATGATCGGCAATTTGCAAGAGTTGTGTATTAAAACGCAAGGTAAAAATACTGTTGATAATACCATCATGCAGGTCCTTAGCAATGCGATTGCGCTCTTTTAAGATTGTTTCATTTTCCAGAGTATTGTTTTCTATTAACAGATTCATGATCTGTTCATTTTTTGATTTCTCCATGTTGCTGTGCTCCAAGTCTTTGTTTTTATTTCTCAAGCGAATAAAAACCAAAAGAAAGATCAATGCACCGATAACAATAAAGGCTCCTAGATAAACGAAGTAAATGCGTTGTTTTAACGTTGCGTTTTCCTGTTCGAGTTTGAGTGTATTATACTCTATTTTGGCAAAACTCTCTAAGGTCTTTTTTTGGACCCCCTCAAGAAAGTGATTGACAGTAATGAGCTCTTGTACCAGGTGTGAAGTGTGTGCATCGCTGTGGTCTGTCAATATTTTCTCAATGATTTCACGTTTATAGCTGTAAAACTTGTTTTTTTCAGAAAGATCATACGCGTTTTCTAACCAGTCTAAGGCTAATTCTTTTTGCCCTTGTTCTAGGTAAACGGTGGATATAATCATCGAAATATCAATCGCGTAAAAATAGTGCTTGAGTTCGGAATAAATTCGATAGGATTCCATCAAGCGCTCAATGGTTTTATTATCTTTCTTTTGTTCGTATAAAGCTAAGTAGTAGGTTCGGTTTAAGTGTGCATACACTTGGATGTAATGTGGAGACTTAGCATAATACGCTAAGCCGAGTAAAGCGTATTTTTCCGCTTCTTCATACTGGCCCGAATCGTGATAATTCATTCCTATATTTCCCAATAAGTTAGCCATAGCGATGTTGTAGGTATCATAAGGCAAAACGCTGTATGTTCCCTCGTCTTCTTGGAGGGACTGGTAGGTTTCAAGCAGTATTTTTAAAGCGGCTTCGTGTTCACTATAATGATTGAGATAAAAAGCCTTGAGTTGATTCGCTTCAATTAAAATAGGGGTATTGAGGTTGTTGGGAAATAGCTTTAAGGCCTGATATAATTTTACTTCAGACTCTTTATCTAATCCAACCTCATAGAGTAAACGTGCTTGGTAATAGCTATTTTCGGCTAAAGCTAAACTGTCATTTATTCTTTTATACAGTTGTTCTGCCTTTAAATAGTAATGATACACACTGTCTAGTTGTTGATTGTCGTGATAAAAAACAGCGGTTTTTTCATAGAGCTGTGCCAATCTGTTTTGATCGTGTTTCTTTTTGGCATCTCGTATGGCGATATCCGTTAAAGCAAAAAACGCTTTAGGGCTACTCGTATAGCGCAAATAGTTGAGAATACTATCGATATAATCTTGATGTTTGACTGTATTGGTGAGTTGTTGAATCTTGATGATATCGGCTTCATACGTTTTAAAAAGACTGTCTTTTTCTTCTGGTGTTCGCTTGATAGCATATAAATTTCCAAGATCTGTTTGATGTAGAGTTTGCTTGTATTGACAGCTAGTTAAACAAAGAGAAAGGAGAAATAGAACAAAAAATACGTTGAAAAATGGGGTCTTTATGGAACGCATATATGTGAATGTTTGTTGTTGTATGAGCTAAGCTTTAGGTAATTGGATCGAAACCGTCGTGGATTCACCTAGTTTGGAAGCAATCGTTAAGCGTCCTTGATGAATATTGATGATTTTGAAAGCAAGAGATAACCCCAAGCCTGTACCTTGTATCGAAAAAGCATTAGAAGAGCGATAGAAGGGTAACGTTAGCTTCTCCATATCCTCTGGTTTGATCCCAATACCATAATCCTTTACCTCAATCCCAATGGTTGTTGGCGTACTAGTTAAGGTTAAGTCAATAGTCTGATTGAATGAGAATTTATCTGCATTGAGGATGATATTGGATACCGCTAGACTAAGGAGTTGCTGATTAGCTTTGAGATGTAATTTATGCAGTTCTTCTGTGGTTTGAACGACAAAGTTTAGTTTTAAATTCTTGTGATGTAACATTAAATTATCAATAGTTTGCCACCAAAAAGTTTCAAAATCTAAGGGAGATAAATCATAATTTACTTGATCTAGTTTAGCTAAGGTTAGTAAATTGTTAATGATTTGATCCGTGTAAATGGTATCTTGAATAATCGCTTGCAAGGCTTGTTGATAAACTTCTGCTGTTCGCTCTTGCGTTAGGGTAATTTCCGCCGTTCCCAATACAGCAGCGATAGGCGTTTTTAATTCGTGAGAGGCATGAGCAACAAAGGCTTTTTGGCTCTCAAAAGATTCGTGTAAACGTTCAAATAAAAGGTTGATGGTTTCACTCAAAGAACGGATTTCGTCCTTAGACATTTCAGCTGTAGAAATAGGTTCAGCAAGTGTATCTACGTTTCGCGTTTGTACGTGTTGAATGATTTTTTTAATGGGATGAAGGAAGGATTCAGCAAATAAACGAGATAAAATAAACGTAATTAACAAGGCAATCAATAAGCTGATTAACATAATAGATCTCAGCTGTTTGAGTGCATCTAATCCTGTTTGATCCACCGCCTTTGCCATAACGATATAATCTCCAGAATTGTCTTTATACAAGATTCCGAAAATATACTCATCACCGTGCTTAAACCAGACGCTATTTTCTTCAACAACTGCCTGAAGTATAGCTTTATCCCATTTTAAGTCTCCTTCAGCAATGAAAATTGGATTGAAATCTAGGGTGTAGATTCGGATTTGCTCTTTGGGTAGGGTACGGGGAAACTTGCGTAAAACTTCTTGGAACTCAGCGTATGTAAAATTGTCTTCAGCTAGGTAATTATGCCCAACAATATAGGCCCTATCTTCTAGTTGTTTAAAAAAATTCTTCTGCCAATGATCCGCTACCACAAAATAAATAGCCACTAATACAATAGAAATCAAGAAGGTAAATAAACCTAAAAATTGAAGGGATAGTCGAGTTCTAATTTTCATTCAAAAGTCTTTTTGCTGTCTACCTCATTGCAGAATAAACAGGTCTAAAGTAAGAATTAATCCTTAAAGAGCAATTGTTTTCTAAGGGTTTCTCCTAATTTGCTGTGTTAGACAGATTTTTTTTTTACTGTTAGTAGGATATGAGAATTGGCATTCGCTAAAACAAAAAAAGCCAAAGAAAAATGCTTTTCTTCGGCTTGCTATATGCGGTATATTTTTTTTATTTCTTGATGCGAACTTCTTGTGCTTCGTATTCATCCTGACCAGCAGTGTAGATTTTGAATTTTACTTCAAATTCTTCTGGAACGTAAATTACAATTGGCATTCTACCGTTGTAACGCGTAGTTTCAGGTTGACTCGATACGAATAAGTTTCTCTTTGGAGCGTCTGGACATGCCATTTGCGTAGAGAAAACATCTCCTTTTGATTGGAATACATAGTAATCATATCCCCAACCTTGTAAGTCTTTTTTCTCTAGTTTACCCATTAATCCAAAACTGTTACAACCATCAACTTCCATCATTTTACCAATTGTAAACTCAATTTTTTTGTTGTCATCTAGTTTAGAGTGTGGAACTTCGATCACCATTTGTTTATATCCTTTCTCCGGTTTAGGAAAAATAGATACATCTACTTTTTGTGCCATACTAGCTGTTGTTAAACTTAAAAAAACACCTAAAAATCCGATTAATTTGTTCATATATTTTTTTTATTAAGAATTAGTGTAACAAAGTTAGAAATTAATTTACGAACAGGTGAATATTTAATAAAACATTATCGTTTGATTAATGCGTTTTAACGACGGAGTTTGCTGCTTTTAGAATAGAGAAACAAAATGGCGCTGTACAAAAAAAAGAATACCTACTTTAATCGAGAATTTCACTTCTTTTCTCTCTCTCCTTTTTACTTTATTAACTAATATAATTCCATATACTCGTATTTTGATTCAAGCGATGTAGTTTTTCTTTAATCTTGCTGTTGTTTGGATTTTCTAGCGTAGGATCATCTTTAAGTAACTGGATGGCTTGATGTCTAGCGTAGTGTAATATTTCCTGATCTTGCACGATATCTGCAATTTTAAGGGGGAGTGTACCACTTTGCTGTGTACCCATAATATTACCTGGACCGCGAAGCTTTAGATCCACCTCTGATATTTCAAATCCATCATTGGTTCGACACATGGTTTCCATTCGGATTTTACTGTCATTACTCAATTTATCGCCTGTCATGAGAATACAGAAGCTCTGTTCAGCACCTCGTCCTACACGACCTCTCAGCTGGTGTAATTGAGACAGTCCAAAGCGTTCTGCACTTTCAATAATCATCACAGAAGCGTTGGGTACATTAACCCCAACTTCGATGACCGTTGTAGCAACCATAATATTGGTTTCGCCTTTGGCAAAGCGATCCATTTCTTTGTCTTTTTCAGCGGGAGTCATCTGACCATGTACGATACTTACGCTGTATTGAGGTAGAGGAAAATCCCTAGAAATCCCTTCATAACCTTCCATTAAGTTTTTGTAATCGAGGGTTTCACTTTCTTCAATTAGCGGATAAACAATATAGACCTGTCTGCCTTTGGCAATTTCTTGTTTAATGAAATGCCAAACGGCTAGGCGTTTGCCCTCAAAATAATGCATGGTTTGGATGGGTTTACGCCCCGGAGGCAATTCGTCAATCACCGAAATATCGAGATCGCCATACAAGCTCATCGCGAGCGTACGGGGAATAGGCGTGGCAGTCATCACGAGAATATGAGGCGGAATGGTATTTTTCTTCCATAGTTTAGCGCGTTGTTCCACACCAAAACGATGTTGTTCATCAATAATGGCTAACCCCAAATTTTTGAAGATTACCTTGTCTTCAAATAGCGCATGCGTTCCGATGAGAATCTGCAAGCTACCTTCTTCCAAGGTTTGGTGAATAACTCTTCGTTCGGCTGTTTTGGTTGAACCTGTAAGTAACTTAACCTCAATACCCAGAGGAGCAGCTAGCTCCGAAATACCAACAAAGTGTTGGGTAGCTAAAATTTCAGTAGGTGCAACAATACACGCCTGAAAACCATTGTCTAAAGCAAACAACGTACTGATAAATGCTACGATGGTTTTACCCGAACCCACATCGCCTTGTAACAGGCGGTTCATTTGAGCTGGGGCTCCTACGTCATTGCGTATTTCCTTGATTACCCTTTTCTGCGCATTGGTTAACGGAAAGGGAAGGTGATCGTTGTAAAAGCGATTGAAATAGTCCCCAACTTGCGTAAAGGGAAAACCTTGAATCTTGCCTTTTCGCGCTATGTTTTTGATGAGAAGTTGCATCTGAATGTAAAACAACTCTTCAAACTTTAGTCGAAATTGCGCTTTGTTTAATTCCGTTGGATTTTTGGGAAAGTGAATGTTCACCATCGCTTGATTCATTGGCATGAGTCCCAATTTGACACGCAATTCATCTGGAAGTGAATCACGGAACAACGGATAGGTTTCTTGTACCAATTGATGCATGAGCTTATTCATGGCCTTATTGGTAATACGAGCGCCTAATTTTTCTGTAGACGGATAGACAGCTTGCATGGTTGAAGCCAAGTTATTCTGGTGTTCTTCCACCGTTTCCATTTCTGGATGGGGCATAGAATACACATAGTTAAAGTGATTTAACTTGCCAAAAATAACGTAAGGGGTGTTGAGTTTTAGATTGTCTTTGATCCATTTAAAACCCTGAAACCACACAATCTCCAATTGACCTGTACCATCGGTAAAGGTGGCAACTAATCGTTTTCCTCTTTTTTGTTCTACCGTTTTGAGGTGGATAATTTTTCCCACCAATTGAACTTCCGCTAATGTTGTCGTTAGCTCGTTGATCTTGTAATAACGCGTGCGATCAATATATCGGTTGGGATAAAGATGCAACAAATCACTGTACTTAAAAATGCCTAGTTCTTTTTTGAGCAGGTCACCACGTTGAGGACCAACTCCTTTCAAGTATTCAATAGGGGTATCAAGTAAGTTATTGTACATGCTAAATCTAAATCTAATTAAAAAACCTAAGATAAGGGTTTTTGATGGAATGAACCTTGTTCTTTTGAGAGAAACCTTCGCAATATTTAGCTGCTATTTTGGGTTTTGATTAAGTTTTTATTTGCTTATATTTAACAAATATATATATACACCTTAGATGAAAGTGATTCCCTTACTTGTAGTTTTATTGTTGTTGACGTCTTGTGCAACAATATTCAATAAAGATGATCAGAAGATCTACTTTTATACGGCTACCAATAAAGAGTCTTTAAAGGTAAAAGATTCGATATATTCTTTACCTGCAAAGATGAGGGTGATGCGATCCAAGGACGATTTGAAAGTAACGTTGATCAACGACACGTTAACCAAAGAATTCACGGTATTGTCTGAAACAGATCCCCTGTACTTTTTGGGAAATGTTGTCATGCCTATAGGGTATTTGATCGATGAGAATAGTAGTCGACGCTATATATATAAAGACAGAATTTACTTGAGTTTTTTAAACGAAAGTCAAACTGTAGGTTCGGGCGCTGCTATCTATCAACGCAAACAAAAGCTAGAACGCAGTTTGAACAACGCAAAAGGAGATCTTTTCTTGTATTTGACCTATTCGCCATTGAACTATTTGGCGTTTGATATGCCAAAATATGACTCTACTAGGGACAATTTTGGTACGTGGTTGATGGATATTGGAGCCACCTATTACTATGCAGATAAGCGTTTCATTCAGGTTGGAGTAGGGATGAAAACCAGTGGGCATCTTGTGCCAATTGAATATCGAGCCATTTTGTTATCTAGCAGTTTACAGGTTTTAAATTTTCACGAGATTAACCGTTTGAATCTAGGGTATGGATTGTTTGTGAGTGATCAATTTTATCGCGAGGAAGAAGCCCCAGAAAATCCTCGTGATAGCAATATTATTCATAGGGATAGTCAAACTGCGATGGGAATTTCCTTGGCTGCGCATTTTAAAGTTTCCAATACTTTTTCGATAGGATTAGGTTATCAAAGCAATGTATATCGTTTGAGTAGTCCGAGTAAATTCAACAACGGCCATGTAGTGAGTGTTGAATTAACGCAGCGCATTCGATTGAGTAAGAAAAAGTCGACCTTTAAATAAGAACAGATTTTTAATAAGATAACGAAATACATGAGCAAAAACGGTTAAAATGTCGTATTTTAGAAGAGGACTTAACGTAGGTTAAGTGTTGAGGTAGAAAAAGAGAAGTATCTTTACCTTACAAAAATGAACGTTTAAAACCAAGCTTATTATGTCAAATGTAGATTTAGTTATTGAAGAAAGAGCGGCGAGTATTGGTAATTTTCTAGTGGGAAGATTACTGCCTTTTCGTCAAAAGAGAACCGTTGGACCTTTTGCCTTTATTGATCATATGGGCCCTGTTGCTGTGAAGGAGCACGATAATTTAGATGTAGATCCTCACCCACATATCGGTTTATCAACCTTGACGTATTTGTTTGAGGGATCAATCATGCATAGAGATAGCTTAGGTAGTCATGTTGAAATTACCCCTGGGGCAGTCAATTGGATGACGGCAGGACGCGGTGTGGTTCATTCAGAACGCATGCCCGTAAATATCCGCCAAGAGAGACCCGATACCGTTTTACATGGTTTACAGATTTGGATAGCTTTACCTAAAGAATTAGAAGAAGTAGAGCCTTCTTTTGTTCATATCGAGGCAGAAGCCTTGCCAAGTTGGACGGAAAATGGGGTTGAATACAAACTAATTGCCGGAAAAGCTTTAGGATATGAGTCTCCTGTTCCTGTTCACAGTCCTCTTTATTACATTGAGATCAAGAGTAAAGAAGCCGCTAAAATTAATATTGGTGCGGGGCTATTCGGAGAAGCTGCGATGTATATTCTCGAAGGAGAGGTAAAAAGTGGTGAACATACCTATGGGAATAAAAATATCCTAATTTCTAACGATAGCACCTTATGTGAGTTTGAAATGGCTCCGAATACAACGGTGTATATTTTTGGAGGGGATGCGCTACCTGAAGAGCGGTACATTCTTTGGAATTTCGTATCCCATGATGTAGATCGCCTGGAAAAAGCCAAACAAGATTGGATTGATCAAAATTATGAGGCGTTTCCTCTTATTGAAGGGGATGACAAGAGCTATGTTCCTTTTCCAGAAGGGATGAAAAATTTCAGAAATAAAACAAACGAAAATAAGAACGTATAACGATGGAAGTAAAAGTAACAGCCACTTTAGGCAACACCTTATATCAGACTGAAGTCAACACGGATAAACACCGTATTATAAGTGATGAACCTGTCGATTTAGGAGGTGGAGATACAGGGATGAATCCTTTTGAGTTGTTGGCTTCTGCTTTAGCCACTTGTACAGCAGCAACGTTGCGCATGTACATGAATCGAAAACAATGGGAAGCAGATCAAATCATTGTTTGGGTAGAAATGAGGGAAGATAAAACCAACAAGGTGACGAATTTTAAACGCGAAATTCAGTTTGTAGGCGGTTCACTCGATGAAGAGCAGAAAAAACGCCTGTTGATTATTGCAGAGAAATGTCCCGTTCACAAAGTAATAACCGGAAATGTTGCTATTGCAACAAGCATCAATAACTAAGAGATATGGAAATTAAACACGAACAAAGTGAAAGTAAAGGCGCTTTTTCCGCGTGGATAGATGGAAAAAAAGCTGGTGAAATGACTTATAGCGTAGCAGGAACGGCTATGATTATTGTTGATTCCACTCATGTAGATGAGGCTTTTAAAGGACAAGGAGTAGGGGGAGAACTCCTAAACAATGGGGTTATACCTTTTGCTAAAGAAAAAAAAGTCAAGATCATGCCGTTGTGTCCGTTTGTAAAAGCACAGTTTGATAGACATCCAGCATGGGCCTCTATGCGGGCATAAAAAACAGGAAGTACTAGTAATAATTGAAAGAAAAGACTTAGTAGATAAAATAAGGAGGCAAGGCATTCCTTAGTCTGCTAAGTTTTTTTACCTTTGTGCCTAAGTTTAACTGCTATAAATATTGCTTTATGAATGAACAAACATCATTTGGTTTACTTTCAACAATAGAAGTTCCTTTCGCTATTCAAGCGATGGGCAGTTGTTGGTCTAAGAAGGGCTTATTGTTAGCAAACTACGTATTTACAGATGCAGAAGATCCAACATCTTTTGAATTAGTTTATACGTTGGTAGATGAAGAAGGGAATAAAAGAGAATTAGTGGAGTCAGAAGGCGTTTTACCGACGTTGTTTTTAAATCCAGGAGCAACCAATTTCGTTGCGGTAATAGATGACAAAGACGAAAGTGAGGCTCGACAAATTTTACCCGTTTTTAAACGCAATATTGGGGAGCAGTTTAACTTTGATAAGGATTTAGCAGGTCGATTTATCGGTTGTACCAAAGCATCTACCATTTTTTATGAAGTGGATATTTGGAAAGAAAGCAAACAAGATGTTATGACCTGTTTTACTTTTAACGAAAATGATATCGTAGGTGGGAAGCAGATTACCGTACCCATGCCTAAAGGGAATAAGGTTTGCGTTCAAAATGGAGAAATCCACCTCATTACAGAGGTAGAGTCTGGATGGTTGCACCGCCAAATTAATGAAAGTGGACAGGAAGTGCGCAGTCGCGTTCTCGAATTTGACTTCCCTTTTGTACACGAAGCACTGTGCTTGTCTTTTGATCAAAAGTCGTACTTATTATGTGAGGAAAATGGAGAAATTGGACTCGTTGAAATTGATGAAGAAGGCAATTGTCTCTATGGTGAATTATACAACTTAGGGGATGAGTTCTTTGGAACGTGGCACCCACAACATTTAGATGAGGAGACCAGTGCGGTTCAGTTTACAACCGAACACGGCAATGGTTGGCTCGTTATACGCAATGACCACTTGGTAGAATTGGTGTATAACAAGAATAAAACAGGCTATAAGAATTTGCTTTCGGGAGAGGTGTTTACTTTAGAAACCAATGATCTAGCCGTATCGTCAATCAGTCCGATCACAGCAGATAAAATTGGAATTGTTTTCCATCCTCGAAAATCGCGAAAAGAAAAATACCAAAAAGTCTATGTCTTGCAACATGGGTTGTAATTGGTTAACGGTTAACAGTTAACAGTTAACAGTTGACAGTTGACAGTTGACAGTTAACCGATAACCGATAACCGATATAAGAAAAGCCATTCCTTTGTAGGGATGGCTTTTTTGTTTTGATCTCATCGTCTCATCAACTCATCTTTCCTACAAACCAAGGTTGATCCATCCTCAAATGACTGTATAGCTATAGTAAGACTAGACGGTCTTTCTTTTGGATGAGTCCATAGTGAGTCCATAGTGAGTCCATAGTGAGTCCATTAAAATGATACTTTTTAATAGACGCACTATGGACGCATTATGTAGGCATGTTAGATTCACCTCGAAGGAGAGCTAACTATGGTCCTTGTCTGTGTGGAATAATCGGTAATCAGTTGATTATTCTTAGCTAAGATTTCCCTTGTTTAAATAGAAATCCAACCTCGTCAAAGAGCAAGACTCGTGATGTTGTAGGTTGTTCACAACGGATAACACAGGATGAACGATCAACTCCCTCATAAAAAACAGTTAACTTTTCTTTTTTTCTTCTCAATTCTTCTATTTTTGGGAGCTAGAGAAAAAAACAAGGACAAAGTATGAGTATAAGTTTAGCTACGTGGAATGTAGATCCAGAGATTTTCCGAATTGGTGATTTTGCTGTTCGTTACTACGGTGTATTTTTCGCCATTGGAATGATCCTCAGTTATCAATTCATGAAGCGAATTTTTGGAAGAGAGCAAGTGGAAATCAAGTATTTGGACAAGCTTCTGATATACATTGCGATCGGTACTGTAGCGGGTGCTCGTTTGGGTCATTGTTTGTTTTACGATTTTGCTTACTATTCTCAACATCCAGTAGAAATCATCCTGCCTATTGCAAAAGTAGACGGAAGTTATCACTTCGTGGGCTTTATGGGATTGGCGAGTCACGGAGGGGCAATAGGTGTATTAGTCAGCTTGGCTTTGTTCTGCAAAAAATACAAGGTAAACTTACTAAAATTGTTAGATCGGTTGGTCATTGCCATTCCCATTACAGGTGCTTTTATTCGTTTTGGAAACTTTATGAATTCTGAAATTTATGGGAAACCTACAGATTCTATCTTTGGTATTGTCTTTTTGAGAGACGACACCTTAGTTCGACACCCCACCCAATTGTACGAGGCTTTTGCTTATTTGGCAGTCACTGTGATCCTTTATGTTTTGTATCAAAAGAAATATGGAGGATATAAAGGGTTGCTGTTCGGTCTTTTCTTGCTCCTGATGTTTACGGCTCGTTTTATATTAGAGTACTTTAAAGAAGATCAAGTGGATTTTGAAAAGGGAATGTTGCTCAATATGGGACAACTTCTCAGTATTCCTTTTATGGTTGTAGGGCTTGCTTTAGTAATTTGGAGTTTGCGAAAACCCCAAGACAATTCAAACTTAGTAATCGGCGATTCGACTAAAACCGTTGAGGATAAACAACGTACGGAGTAATCATACAGAGAAAAAACCTTTTGGCATTTGGGCAAAAGGTTTTTTTTTATACTCCTATTACTTAATGTAGGTTAAGCCTTCGATTGGGGTAGATGTTGTACTTTTATAGTGTATTAAAAAACAGGAAGTTATGGAAATAGGAATCAGCATGTTTGGGGATTTGCGTTTGGATCAACAAACGAATACCTATCAAGCGCCCCAACAACGAGTAAGCGAATTAATCGAGGAAGTTAAATTGATGGATGAGGTGGGACTAGATGTTTTTGGGATTGGTGAGCATCACCGTCCTGATTATGCTGTTTCTACACCCGAAATTATCTTAGCTGCCGCCGCAAGTGTGACAAAAAATATTAAACTGACCAGTGCGGTAACTGTGTTGAGTTCAAGTGATCCCGTTCGCGTGTATCAATCTTTTTCAACCATCGACTTGTTGTCCAAAGGAAGAGCTGAAATTACGGTTGGACGCGGTAGTTTTATCGAATCCTTTCCTCTGTTTGGTTATAATTTAGAGGATTATAGCGAATTGTTTACGGAAAAGCTCAATCTATTATTGAATATCAATGCAAGTGAAGAACCACTAACTTGGACAGGTAAACACCGTGCTTCGTTGCAAGCGCAGCAAGTGTTTCCACGTGCGGAAAAGCCATTAGACGTTTGGATTGCGGCGGGTGGAACTCCAGAGTCTGTATTGCGAGCTGCTAAATTGGGATTGCCCTTGGTTTTTGCCATCATTGGAGGAATGCCAGAGCAGTACAAACCTTTCTTTGATTATTATAAGGCAGAGTATTTAGCGGCAGGACATGATCCTAAAGCGATGCAAATTGCTACACATTCTCACGGATTACTTGGGGCAGATGGAAACGCTTTGTCTAAAGCGTACTTTGACTTGTACAAGGGACAAATGGATCGCATCGGCTCATCAAGAGGCTGGCAACCGTATACGTATGAACAATATGAAGGAGGAAGAAGTAGAGAGGGGGCTTTGTTTATTGGCGATGTCAATCAAGTGGTGGATAAGATCTTATACCACCAAGAGATGTTTGGTTTGACACGCTGGTTGATGCACATGGATTTAGGTGCGCCAGATCATCAAACCTTGATGAAATCGATTGAATTATTAGGTACAAAAGTAGCCCCAGCGGTTAAAAAAGCACTGCAACAATAAGAAAAATCCCCACTAAATAGTTAAATTTGTTTTTTATAAATTTTTGGTTCAAAGAGATTGGAGAGATCCAATCTCTTTTTGCTGTTTAAAATGGGAAGTAAGGGTGTATATAGAAACAGAACGCTTGCTGTTCAGAGCGTATAAGCAAACAGATTTAGTCGACTTTATTCGCTTAAATAGCGATCCAGTAGTGATGCGCTATTTTTTGAATACTAAAACAGCAGCAGAATCGGAGGAAATGATGCTCAAACTACAAGATAAGCTTGAAGCAGATGGCTATGGAGTCTTCGCAGTAGAGGAGAAGAGCACGCAAAAGTTTATTGGATTTATAGGGTTCAATCGATTTGAATTTGATGCTGATTTCGCTCCGGCAATCGAGGTTCTTTGGCGTTTATTACCCGAGTTTTGGAATAAGGGATATGCTACAGAAGGAGCAAAGGCTTGTTTGCAATTTGCCAGTGAAAAGTTGGGGTTAGCACGCGTGTATGCTTTTACAACGCTACCCAATATTCCTTCAGAGCAAGTAATGCTCAAAAGCGGAATGACTTATGTTAAAAATTTTAATCATCCTTTAGTTCCCTTGGATCATCCCTTGCTGGAACATAAACTCTATGTGAAAGAGTGGAAGTAGAAAACATAAAAAAAAGAGCACCTTACGTGCTCTTTTTTCGTATTGCATACTAAATTATGCTTTCGTTTTTGAAATTTCTTTTACTAAGATATAACGAACTGAAGGTGCATCAGCAGGTGGATTTGGAACATCTTCTCTGCGTACTTCTAATTTGTAATTATATCCTTCTTCGTACTCAAATCCTTCAATAGAAGTGTAGAATAACGTCCACTCGCCATCTTCAGTTTCTTTTACTTGTAGACATTTCATTGGTCCAACTCCTGTACAATCTACTTTTTTAGGCCCGATAAACATCGTTACGATATCCTCTGTTTCTTTTGTTTCAGGTGTAGCTGTTTGATCTAGTGTTTCTTCTACACTAACTTCTTCTACAGCTCCTTCTTTTTGTTCTTTTGTGCCTTGACAACTTGCAAAAGCAAACATACCAACTAAACTAGCAATTAAAAGTGTTCTTTTCATGAATTTAAATTTTGATAGTAAAATTACGTATAATTAAGTAGTTAAGTTAATTTTTTTAGTTAATAATATGGTAAAAAGGGGGTGGTGGGTGCTTGATTTTGTATTTTGTCTTTCTTGTTTTGAGGTAAACTGCAAGCTTGTGCTTAGATTATTAAAACCACGAGGAACTGCCGTTTACTTTGAAGTGTCAAAAAGTATTTAACCTACTAAAATATTAGTTTTATTACTTATATTTGCGTTTATTTTAAAACTTAAAAAAACCGTATTAAAATCAAGATAATGAGTTTAGACGAAAAATTTCACGATGAAATGGGAGACAACCACATTGCTTCTAGCGATGCGACTCCATTAAGAAGTGATGCGTTTGATCGCACAGACGAGGAAAAGATTGAGTCAATTAAAAAAGACGTTGAGAATATTTTAAACACACTGGGGTTAGATCTAACAGATGACAGCTTAAAAGGGACACCAAATCGCGTGGCTAAGATGTTTGTAAAAGAGATTTTTGGGGGATTAAATCCAGCGAAAAAACCGAGTTCATCTACGTTTGACAATAAGTATAAATACAATGAAATGCTAGTTGAAAAAAACATTGTTGTTTATTCGACTTGTGAGCATCATTTATTACCTATCGTAGGACGTGCACACGTCGCTTATATCTCTAATGGAACTGTAGTTGGTTTGTCAAAAATGAACCGTATCGTTGATTTTTACGCCAAAAGACCTCAAGTTCAAGAGCGTTTAACGATTCAGATTGTCAATGAATTAAAACGCGTATTAAACACGGAAGATGTTGCTTGTGTTATGGATGCAAAGCACTTATGTGTAAATTCACGTGGAATTAAAGACATCGAAAGTAGTACTGTTACCGCAGAATTCGGTGGGCGTTTCCAAGAGGAAAGCGTAAGAAAAGAATTCTTAGATTATATTAAATTAGACACACAGTTCTAGTTTACAACGATTAAATCATGACTATGGCATTATATCAAGAACAACAATTAAAAGTTTACAACTCTCTTTCAGGAGAAAAAGAAGTTTTCGTACCTATTCACACGGGTAAAGTAGGAATGTATGTTTGTGGACCAACGGTTTACAGCAATGTGCATTTGGGGAACTGTAGAACTTTTATCTCTTTTGACTTGGTATTCCGCTATTTAAAACACTTAGGGTACCAAGTGCGTTATGTGCGTAATATTACGGATGTTGGACATCTGGTAGACGATGCAGATGAGGGAGAGGACAAGATTGCCAAGCGCGCGCGTATGGAGCAAATTGAACCGATGGAAATCGTGCAAAAATACACGGTGAATTTTCACAATATCCTCAAACAATTCAACAACCTACCACCGAGTATTGAACCAACGGCAACGGGACATATCATTGAACAAATTGCCATTATTCAGGGGATTATCGACAACGGTTTTGCTTATGAGGTTAATGGTTCGGTATACTTCGATGTAGAAAAGTACAATACACAACACCACTACGGAATTCTAAGTGGACGTAAAATTGAAGATTTATTGTCAAATACGCGAGATTTAGACGGACAATCGGACAAACGTAATCCCTTGGATTTTGCGCTTTGGAAAAATGCAGAAGCACAACATATTATGCGTTGGCCTTCTCCTTGGGGAGATGGTTTTCCAGGCTGGCACTTAGAGTGTACAGCGATGAGTACGAAATATTTGGGGAATCACTTTGATATTCACGGTGGAGGAATGGATTTGAAATTCCCACACCACGAATGTGAGATTGCTCAAAATGAAGCTTGTACGGGAAATACACCCGTAAACGTTTGGATGCATGCGAATATGTTGACGCTTAACGGCAAAAAGATGGCTAAATCAACGGGAAATAATATTTTACCGAATGAACTCTTCTCTGGGGAGAATGCAATTTTGAGTAAAGCATTTGCTCCTGCTGTGGTTCGCTTCTTTATGTTGCAAGC
Organism: Myroides sp. C6-3; assembly: GCF_050522425.1. Taxonomy (NCBI): domain Bacteria; kingdom Pseudomonadati; phylum Bacteroidota; class Flavobacteriia; order Flavobacteriales; family Flavobacteriaceae; genus Myroides; species Myroides sp. C6-3. The sequence goes on from NZ_JBMVQP010000044.1 coordinate 23,763, forward strand.
ACATTACAGAAGTGTATTGGATTTCTCTGATGAAGCGATCTTGGCTTCTGAACGCGGGTTTAATCGCTTAATGGAAGCCATTAAACACATGGAAGAATTGCCTGTTTCTACTGAATCAACCGTGGATATCCAGGCTTGGAAACAACAGTGTTATGATGCCATGAATGACGACTTTAACAGTCCGATTTTAATTTCTCATCTATTCGAAGGGGTACGCCTTGTTAACGTGATTAAAGAAGGACAAGAAAAAATAAGCGCGGCTGATTTAGCTTTGTTTCTCTCGTTAATGCACGCTTTTGTATTTGATGTATTGGGATTAGAATCGACCAATATGATGGCAGCAAACAACGACAAATTAGAAGGTGTTGTTAGTATGTTGATTCAAATGCGAAATGAGGCGAGAGCCAATAAAGATTTTGCTATGTCCGATCACATTCGCGATGAACTAGCCCAATTGGGAATCCAATTAAAAGACGGAAAAGAGGGAACATCCTTTTCTTTATAAAATGTATAAAAGCTATAGGAATTCTCTTATAGCTTTTTTTATTAATTTCATGACCTATGTTGCGAAAAATACTCATCGCTCCTTTTATCTTACTGGTGCGCTTTTATCAAGGCGGTATATCTCCTTTCTTTCCGCCAACCTGCCGCTATACGCCAACCTGTTCGCATTATACGATCGAGGCACTACAAAAGCATGGACTGTTCAAAGGGGGATGGCTCGCTATTAAGCGAATCGGAAGCTGTGGCCCTTGGGGTGGAAAAGGATATGATCCCGTACCTTAATGCTTTTTTTACGGTAGATTGTTAAATAATTTTTCTATTTTTACGTATTCACTAAAGCGGAATACCGCACTAATAATATAACAAATTCGATTAGTATGATTTGGAATCCTTCGGAAGGTTTTGATTTAGGTTTTATGCAATTGCGCTACTACAGCTTGATGTTTGTAGTTGCTTTTGGTTTAGGTTGGTTCGTTATGAAAAAAATATACGACCGCGAAGGATTGAGTGTAGAAAAACTAGATAAGCTATTTATATATACGGTATTAGCAACCTTGATTGGTGCGCGTTTAGGGCATGTATTTTTCTACGATTGGGATTATTTCAAAGATCACTTACTCGAGATTATTTTACCTATTCGCTTTTCGCCAAAATTTGAAATTGTTGGTTTCAGTGGTTTAGCGAGTCATGGTGCAGCCATTGGTATTATCGTAACGATGTATTACTACAGTAAAAATGTGATTCAAAAACCAATTTTATGGATTTTAGACCGCGTGGTTATTCCCGTGACACTAGGAGGGATCTTCGTTCGCTTAGGAAACTTCTTTAACTCTGAAATCGTTGGACATGAAACAACAAGCGCCTTGGGAATTCGCTTTATTCGCGATCGTTTTACGCCACGTGAGGCGATGGAGGTTACAGGGATGAATGATTACAATGCTGCATATGATGCGATTCAACACAATCCGCAATTTGCACATGCATTAGCTGAGGTATTGCCCAAACACCCAACGCAATTGTACGAAGCTTTTGGCTATGTATTTGTGTTTTTAATTCTCTACTTTATGTATTGGAAAACAGATGCTCGCAAGTATGGAGGATATATCTTCGGTGTGTTCTTAGTATTGCTGTGGATGGTGCGTTTCATCGTAGAGTTTGTAAAGGGAAGCCAAGGTGGATTTGAAGAGACATTGGGTCTTTTATCAACAGGGCAGTGGTTGAGTATTCCGTTTATCCTCGCAGGAGTTTACTTGTGGGCAACGGCAAAAAAGAGAATTTACGCGTAATTATTTCACGCAAACAGATAGTAAATAGCACTTCTTACCAAGAGAAGTGCTATTTTTTTTAGGTTGTAATTCGGTTGTTCTAAATCACTTACCTTTTGAAGTGGAAAAAAGCATGAAATTTATGGTCTTATTATTTGTCAAAGTCCCTAAATACACTATATTTGCACTCGCAATACAGAAGTAAAGCAGACTACTGGAGAAATGGCAGAGTGGTCGATTGCGGCAGTCTTGA
>NZ_JBMVQP010000045.1:0-23646 GCF_050522425.1 Myroides sp. C6-3
ATCCGTGTTCCCTTAGATTACTACTTTGTCCAAATGACAACCGATTATGTCCCTAATGAATATGCTGCAGATGAAAGTGAAGTTGATAATTATATGAAACAGCGTGAACCTTACTATACTCCCGAAGAACGCGCGATGATCTGGGTGTATACTGCTTTACTAGAGCTGAATGTTTCAGAAAAATATGCGAGCACCATTCCATATGATTTTATTATTCTAGCTGATCAGTACCCTGAATTATACGAGGTAGCGAAAGAGCACAATTTCTTCGGAGAGGATATGTCTAAGGTATTGGAGTATTTATAAGAAACACAGTTTCAATTTTAATTAGAAAACTAAGTTTTAAAAAGAGTTGCAACTAATTAGAGAGGTTAAAGCCCCCTTGTTGATGTTAGAATATAGAAGTAAAATCTAAGTTAGCATGACTAGTAAAGAGCAATGATTCATGAAAGGTTGTAAACAGAATAGAGATGATATTACGTTCTGCAGCAGATTAAAGATTATATGCCTAACGAAAGTTGGGCTTATTCTTTTTTGGTTGTTTCAAAGAAGATTTACTACAAACAAGACAACAACCGAACAAGTTTGAAGTACAAGGATATCAAAGAAGTTGATTGCTCGGAGTTTGTATGCATCTACCTGCATTTATTGGGTGTTACCAAAGATGTCGCCTGGATAACTACTGGAAATATGGTTTCTGAAGGAGCTTTCTTGAAAAACGGGAGTTACAAAAAATTACTCCATGAGGGATGTAGTATCGAACAGGTCGATGGGAAAGATGGCGTTTTTGACCCCAATTTTGAACCACAGCCAGGGGATATGTTTGTGTGGAGGAGATTAAAACCTGGAAGAACAGAGGAAGACGGTCATACAGGTATCGTATATGCCTATAATAAAACGACTAAGATAGTGACCATTTTAGAGGCATTAACAGAGAGTGGTGATATGGATACGCATATCAATATTAAATTTAAAGATTTGAGTGATGAGGAAAGAAGTAAAAAAAGGACTGATAAGGCAGAAAATAATAAAACTAGAGTATCGTATTATCAATTGACAGGAGCCGCATTACAGACACATGCTGGTTGGAAAGGGTATTTTCGACCAAAAGGATATCGTAAAACATTATAAAAATATGAAAAGAGGAATAATTATCGTGCTATTAAGCTTGGGTTTATTAAGTTGTCAAGGAAAAGACAAAGAAGTAACCCCAACAGAGCAGATTGCAACTCAAGAACAAGAACCAAAAAAACTGCATTGGTGGGAACTACCACAGTTTGTGAATCCCGATGACAAAACGTTTAAAGAAATTATGAAAGGAAGAGAAGAAAAGTATCAACAAGCGATGAAAAATCTTAGTTACGATGGATTGCCAGATTCAGGATTTGTTGAATCAGATTATAGTCTTAATGACCTAAATCTTATGAATGAGTTGTACTACGATGGATTAAAATCAATGGGGTTTCAATTTCCGAGTGAGGAAGTTTTTAATCAGCGTATAAAAGAATTTTATGGAGTAGATCTTACACAAGATCAATCTAACAATCCTAGAGTAAGACGAGTAGGAGATTTTTTAATTTTAGTGCCTAAGTTATATGCAGAGAAGACATATAAAGAAGTGCCTATGTTAGTGTTCTCTTATCCCTGTATTGTCTTTGATCTTAAAAGAAGGTATTACATATTTAGTTTAACTTCTGCATGGGATGTTCTGGATGATTACGATGAAATTTATTATCGATTTGAGATGAGTTCATTAGATTTAGCTTATAATGATTATATCTTTTATGAGAGTAAAGCTGCTTTAATTAATTTATATCCTTTGGCTGCTAAGTATTTCACTGTCCTAGCAGGTAATGATAACTTGCCTATTGATCTCCTCAAGAATTATCAGAAGAAGATATTAAAAGAGTATAACGAGATGAGCGAGCGTACCCGCAAAGGTTGGGACTACCGCATGTTTGATCGTTTGTTTTTTTCTCGCGGATTTGATGGAAAGTTAATTGTAAAGAAAAAGATGTTAGCTGCCGCCGTAGAGTTGGCAAAAGAAGATGAAGCTTATATCCGTGTTCCCTTAGATTACTACTTTGTTCAAATGACTACTGATTATATCCCTAATGAATATGCTGCAGATGAAAGTGAAGTTGATAATTACATGACTGAACTCGAACCTTATTATACCCCAGAGGAACGCGCGATGATTTGGGTGTATACTGCTTTACTAGAGCTGAATGTTTCAGAAAAATATGCGAGCACCATTCCATATGATTTTATTATTCTAGCTGATCAGTACCCTGAATTATACGAGGTAGCGAAAGAGCACAATTTCTTCGGAGAGGATATGTCTAAGGTATTGGAGTATTTATAAGAAACACAGTTTCAATTTTAATTAGAAAACTAAGTTTTAAAAAGAGTTGCAACTAATTAGTGAGGTTAGGGTAGAACAAGACATATGGTAGATTACTCCGTATTTAATAGTAAAAAAGCGGTCATTTGACCGCTTTTTTATTATCTTAATTGAGCTCCGATATTATGTTCTAATTGGTGCTGAATTTTGCCCATGATCTTTTCAATTTGGCTTTCAGTCAGTGTCTTTGTATTGTCCTCCATTAGGATAGAAATAGCATAAGACTTTTTACCTACTTCAATCTTATCGCCTTGGTATACGTCAAATAGCGTAACATCTTTAATGATGTTTTTGTCTACTTGTTTCACGATATTGAAAATTTCATCAAACGTTACTTTTTCATCCAAGAGTAATGCATAATCTCTTTTTACAGTAGGGAACTTGTTTAAATCTGTAAATTTAATTTTCCCGCTTACTAATTTTAAAATAGCATCCCATTTGAAATCAGCATAACAAACCTCTTGTTTGATGTCAAAATGCTTCGTTATAGCCTTTTTAAGAACACCAAAATCAACAATTGGTTCTTTACCTACAAAATACGTAATTCCTTCTGAGAACACGTCATTTTCTGTTGGTTGTGTTGTGAATTTAGCAATTCCTAAGCGATTTAAAATACGTAAGATATATCCTTTAAACTCAAAGAAGTCACTTGGTTTTTGTATGGAGTTCCACGAAGCAGTTGTGCTGTTTCCTGTAACAAATAAAGCAAAGTGTTTGTCTTCTTCGAAATTGTTCAACATCTTGTGGTATGTTTTCCCGAATTCGAATAAACGCAAATCGCTATTCTTTCTATTGATATTATATGAAATCGACTCTAGTCCTCCGAATAACAGCGATTGTCTCATCACAGCAAGATCTGTACTTAGTGGGTTAACAATATCCACTTGGTAGCTTTTGTTGATGCTTTCTGTTAGGTTGCTATATGTTGGTGTTGTTAAGGAGTTGTTCATGATTTCATGGAACCCTTGTGCAACTAATTGATTGGCGATAATATTTTGTACGCGGTGATCTTCTGTTCTTGAACTATTGGAAATAGTAGCATTTAATTTAGAAGAAAAGCTGATGTTATTATAGCCATATACACGTAAAATCTCTTCGATAACGTCAATTTCTCTTGTTACATCTGCGCGATAGGCAGGAACTGTAATCCCCAATCCTACATCTGACATGCTGTGTACTTTGATGTCTAGAGAAACAAGAATCGTTTTGATTGTTTCTTTAGAAATTTCCTCCCCTAAGATGCGGTTGATGTTATTAAAGTTCAAGAAAACAGAGTGATCTTCAACTTTTTTCGGATATAAATCAACAATATCAGAAGTGATTTCACCACCAGCAACGCTTTGAATCAATAGAGCAGCGTGTTTTAACGCATACTCTGTGATAGATGGATCAATTCCTCTTTCAAAACGGAAAGATGAATCTGTATTTAAACTGTGTCTTTTTGCTGTTTTTCTAACACTAACAGGATTGAAATAGGCACTTTCTAAGAAAATGGTCGTTGTATTTTCTGATACAGCCGATTTTAAGCCTCCAAATACCCCTGCAATACACATAGGTCCATTTTCGTCACAAATCATTAAATCTTCTTGGTGTAGAGTGCGCTCCACACCGTCTAACGTAACAAATTTAGTGCCTTCTGCTACTGTTTTTACGATTACCTTGTTTCCTTTGATCTTCGCTGCGTCAAAAGCGTGTAGGGGTTGACCTAAATCGTGTAAAACGTAATTTGTTACGTCAACGATGTTGTTTTTAGGTGTGATACCAATTGCTTTTAAACGGTTTTGTAGCCATTCTGGAGAAGGTTTAACCTCAATACCTGAGATTGTCACTCCACAATAGCGAGGTGCTTTTTTGTAGTCCTCAACGCTTACGTCAATTTTCAACGTTCTTCTTTCCACTTTGAATTTACTTACAGCAGGTGTAATCAATTCTTTGTGTGGAGTTTCTATATTTGGGTTTTGCAAAAGGCCTGCGCGTAAGTCGCGAGCAACCCCCCAGTGACTCATTGCATCCGAGCGGTTTGGCGTCAGTCCAATTTCAAAAACTTGATCAGTTGTAATATCAAAAATAGTTGCAGCTGCTGTTCCAGGTGCAATAGATTCATCTAAAACTAAGATGCCGCTACCATCTGTTCCAATGCCTAACTCGACAGCAGAACAAATCATACCAAAGCTATCTTCGCCTCTGATTTTTCCTTTTTTAATTTGAAAGGCATTTCCTTCTGCATCGTACAACGTTGTGCCAATAGTAGCAACAGGAACTTTTTGTCCAGCAGCCACGTTAGGTGCACCACAAACGATTTGTACAGGTTCCCCCGTTCCTAAATCAACTTTTGTAACATTTAACTTATCTGCATTGGGGTGTTTAGTGCAAGATAATACATGTCCTACAACAACTCCTCTTAAGCCGCCTTTTAAGCTCTCAAATTGAGTAACTCCTTCAACTTCAAGGCCTAAATCCGTAAGAATCTCAGATGTTTCTTCTGGCGTAATATCTAACTTGATGAATTGTTTTAACCAATTGTATGAAATATGCATTCGAAAATAATTTTGTTGTAGGCAAATATACGGATTGCCTTAGTTTAAGTAAAATAATTTTGTTGTTAATATTGAAAAATCAATGTTTGTTCAGTTACAAGAATTTTTTGCGAATGGACGCATCAGGAATCATGCACTGCTCTTTTTTTCCGTACCATTTGTAGCGGTTTTTTGCGATAAAATCGTACAGCGAATCAGCAAGACCTGTTGGCAAAATTAGAAATATAGGGAGGAGGGAATACCATCCACCAAGATATTTTGCAATCATCAAAGCTGCTTGCGATTTAATGTAGTACGCATCGCCAGGGATATATAAAACAATACTGTCTGTTTTGGCGCGATCTACACCGATTTGGTGTAAAATCTGCTGACCTAACTCAGAATCAAGCGAAGTAAATCGAAATTGATCTCGATTATCCGCTGCAATGACCTTCTTAACAACATTGTCACATAGGTTGCAAACACCGTCGAAAAGGACTATCTTCTTGTTTTTAGGGAGTTGTTCTATCATTTCTTACGTTCTACCATTTCCAGTTGATCTACATTGACTTTTGAGGTAAAGAAACCGTAATTCACCGTTGCTGTTTGTTTTTCAATACTGTCAATGGTTCCAACAGCTCGACCTTCTTGCATGCGGACGCGATCGCCCACTTTTAATGGGAATTTGGTCTTATTGCTCTGTTCTTGCTGTTTTAGGATCTCTTTTTTCTCTTTCTTTTCTTTGCGAATAACTTCAACTTTTTTCTCTACTTCTTGTAGCAAAGCTTTTTGTTCCGCTTCTTTTCTCTTTTTTTCTTGAAGCGTCACTTGTTTGCGCTTCGAGTTTTCAATCTCCACCACTTTGAGTACCTCGCTAAATAAGGTTTTCTTACTCTTGTTGTTGAAGTATTTATCGGATAAGTCATCTAGCTTTTGACCCAAGTAAACCAAACGTTGATTAGAGTCAAATAACTCTTGATAGCGTTCTAATTTATCCTGTACTTTAGCATTGATGCCTTCTAATTTCTTGCTTTCTTCTCTGGCTTTTGTCTCCTCTTCTTTTAAATTTTGAGAGGTGCGTTCTAGCTTGTGTCTTTCCTTTTGAAGATTGGCAATCGTTTTGTCAAAGCGAACTTTTTCCGTTTCTACCTTTTTCTTCGCTCGATTAATCAAGCTAAACGGGATTCCGTTCTTTTGTGCCACTTCAAAAGTAAAGGAACTTCCTGCTTGACCAATGTTTAATTTGTATAAGGGTTCGAGTGATTTCTCGTCAAATAACATATTGGCATTGGTTGCTGAGGGGAGCTGATCTGCTAAAATCTTGAGGTTTGTATAGTGGGTGGTGATAATACCATAAGCCTCTCTGTCGTAAAACTCTTCTAAGAAAACCTCGGCTAAAGCTCCACCTAATTCAGGGTCTGAACCAGTTCCAAATTCATCGATTAAAAATAAGGTATTTGAATTGCATTTCTTTAAAAAATAATTCATGTTTTTTAAGCGATAACTATAGGTACTCAAGTGGTTTTCTATGGATTGATTATCGCCAATATCCGTTAATATTCGATCAAATAAAAAGGTGTGACTGCGTTCGTGAACGGGAATTAGCAATCCCGATTGGAGCATGAGCTGTAGTAAGCCAACCGTTTTTAAAGTAATACTTTTTCCTCCAGCATTTGGACCGGAAATAACGATAATTCGACTGTCTTGTTCCAGTTGAATTGTCTGTGGGTATGTCGTTTTTTTCTTTTCTTTGTTGTTCAACCACAGAATAGGGTGATAAGCCTCTCTAAAATACAGCGTTTTTTCTTCGCGAATTTCAGGGAGTAAACCATTGATCTTTAAAGCGTATTTAGCCTTTCCTGCTGTAATGTCAAGCAAGCTTAAATAGTAGGTGTATTCCAGTAATAGCTCTTTAAATGGGCGAATACAATTGGTCAACGCTTTTAAAATGCGTACGATTTCCTCTCGTTCTTCGTATTCTAAGTTGTTTAACTCCCTTGAAAAATTCAAGGTCGCTTCCGGTTCGATGTAAACAATACTCCCTGTCTTGGATTGACCTAAAACGCTTCCCTTTACTTTGCGACGGTGCATAGCGATTACGGCAAGTACACGACGATTGTCTACAATTGTTTCTCGAATGTCGTCAAGGTATCCCGCACTGTTATATTGCGATAAAGCATAACCAAAACTTTGGTTAATCTTACCGCGAACTAAATTAATGCTCTTGCGGATATTCAATAAATCAATAGATGCATTGTCCTTGATTTCGCCATACTTATCCAAGACGTTTTCGATGTCTTTTAAAATGCTTTTTTCTAAGGTTAGGGTGGCTGTATCCGCTGAGAGATGAGGGTAATAATCGCTGAATTTATTGAAATAAACGATTAAGTTACTCGTTGTCTCTGTGAGGTTGTATATCTTTTTAAAACTGCTGATTTCTAGGAAACTGTCTTCAATACCTAAGAATTTTAATTCATAGTCAATGCCGTCAAAATAGTGATTGGGAATGACGTTGTTATTGGTGAAAGAAGCTAAGTATTCTGAGGTTTGTTGTAGGGCATGTAAGGTTTGTTCCTTTGTTTTATAAGGAACAATCTCCATCGCCATTTCTTTTCCGCTATCTGTTACACACAGGTCAGAAACGAAGGATAAAACGGTATTGAATTCTAAATCTTGTAAAGTCTTGTTGTTAATCGATGTCATGTGTTACAATAAGATTATCTAGCAAAAATACTACTTATTTATGGAAAAAGAAGGAGAGTAGGGGAAAGATATATTGCACGTTACACAGAAAAGAGCGATTGGAAATGATTTGTTTTATCTTTGATCAATACGCATAAAAGCGCCGTTGATTGTAGTGAAAGTTATTCTCTTTTATGATGATATGATGAATATCAGTTCTTTTCTTTGTTAAAATTCAGTAATTTGTATTCGGATTAAAAGAAACAATACTTAATTTTAAAGAAAAAAGGACCTATGAAATATGTAACTGCTCAAGAAGCCGCAAAAGTTGTCCAATCAGGTGATCGAATCTATGTACACGCAGCAGCTGCAACACCGAATGTTTTAACCAAAGCCATTAGTGATCGAGCGAGTGAATTGCGCAATGTCGAGTTTTGTCATATTCACACAGAAGGGGAGGCGCCTTATGCTGACCCTGCGCTAGCGGATAGCTTCCACGTTAATTCCTTTTTTATTGGAAAAAATGTACGTCATACCTTGGCAGCAGGAAACGGGTCCTATACTCCTGTTTTCTTAAGCGAGGTGCCTTTGCTCTTTAGAAAAGGAGTGTTGAAGGTAGATGTTGTTCTGATTCAAGTTTCTCCACCTGACGAGCATGGTTTTTGTTCTTTAGGGGTATCCGTAGAAGCTTGTGTAGCAGCGATGGAAAGAGCACGCGTTGTTATTGCTCAAATTAATCCACAGATGCCTCGTACTTTTGGCGATAGTGTGTTACACAGTTCGAAGATCGATCTAGCTGTAGATCACAACTGTCCAATTTACGCCTCTAAAGAAACGATTATAACAGATAAAGAAGCGACAATAGGTCGATATGTTGCCAACTTAATTGAAGACGAAAGTACACTCCAAATGGGGATAGGTTCTATTCCAAATGCTGTACTAGCACAATTGAATAATCATAAAAACTTAGGACTGCATACCGAGATGTTCTCTGACGGTGTAATTGACCTGATTCAAAACGGCGTTATTGATTGTTCCAAAAAGCGCATTGCAAAAGGAAGAGCTTTGGCCACCTTTTTAATCGGAACAAAGAAGTTGTATGACTTCGTGGATAATAATCCCTTTATTGTTTTGAAAGAATCAAGCTATGTAAATGATACAGCTATAATTAGAAAAAATCCAAAGGTAGTTGCTATTAATTCTGCTATTGAGGTGGATTTGACAGGGCAAATCTGTGCGGATTCAATTGGACATAAGATGTATTCTGGTGTTGGTGGGCAGATGGATTTTGTTCGTGGGGCATCATTAAGTGAGGGGGGAAAAGCAATTATAGCTTTGGCTTCCACTAGTAATCAAGGTCATAATCGCATTGTTCCATTCTTACGCCAAGGTGCGGGAGTTGTTACAACACGTGCACATGCACAATATATTGTTACTGAATACGGCGTAGCGGATTTATATGGAAAGACACTTAAACAACGGGTAGCTGCCATGGCGGAAATTGCGCATCCTGATTTTAGAGAGGAAATTTTAAAAGCGTATTTCGATAATTTGAAAGGGTAGTTTGCTTTACAGTTAACGGTTTACAGTTAACGGTTGACAGTAGATTTTGCTGAAATAGAAAGTGCTTTCTTTAAATGAAAATCAACGAACAACGAACTACCAACAACAAACAGTTAAAAAAAACCATTCCTTTGGCGGGAGTGGTTTTTTTGTTGATGTGATAAGAGGATGTTATTTTTTGTATTGCATTGTAAAGGGAGAACAAGAAGTGTTTGTTTATCTTTACTCATTCAATGATGTGTATGGAATATGAGATTTTATATAGTGTTCTGAAAGATAGAATAGGGCTGATTGGTTTCATTCCCACTTTCATAGGGATTGGAGCTCTAGTTGTTTTGTGTTATCACAAAGAACAAACGAAAGGGCGTACAGTTTGGTTTAAAATTTTTCGCGCAATTGGGTTAGGGGGAGTGGCTGTAATAGCTTTTATGGTTGCTTTTTCTGTTTTTACTGCTGACTATAAGGCGTATCGAGAGATAAAACTGATTTTTAATACAGGAGCTTATGGAATAGCAGAAGGCGAAATCGAGGAGTTTACTTCTGAATTAGGTGGTCGAAAGGAGTCTTTCTTTGTTCAGGGTATTTACTTCGAATATCACCCTTATGATTTGAGATATCACGGGTATAATGAGCGAGCAAAAAGCAATGGAATTATTCATGAAAAAAGCGGGGTTTTGCGCATTGACTATGTTGAGAAAGAAGAAGGTAAGCGGATTTTGCGTATTTGGCAACCCAAGAAGAAAGACAAGTAAAAAAAGGAAGAATTAACTTGAATCGTGCATTTTTGTTTGTAGAATAACGGTCTTGTAATTTAAAAAATCTATCGCTAACTCGATAACGCGTCTTTGAGAACTTTTTCGTCTTTTGGTACAATAAATATGGCGCGATGCTGTTTAAAAAGGGTATAAATCGTTATATTTGACACTAAAATAAATAGAAAATCAATGCGTAGAATTAATAGGTTGGCTTGTGTAGCTGCACTAGTGGGCAGTATGAGCCTTTATGCGCAGCAAACTGCTGTATATACAGGACCTTATGCGACGTTTAATCATGCCGTAGCCCTGTATAATGAACAAGAGTATTTGGCTGCCCAATTGTTATTTGATAAAATTAAGAAAGAAAATAGCGCTCAAAACAAAGAGATTGAATCAGATTGTGCGTATTACATCGCCAATTGTGCGATTCGTTTAGATCAGAGTGGGGCGGAGAATAAAATTAACGCGTTTGTTGCAAACTATCCAACGAGCTCGAAGCAGAATATCGCTTATATAGAAGCAACAGATTATTATTTTACTAGAGGACAATTTGCGAAAGCAGCGCATTATGCTGCCAAGGTAAAAGAAAATGTAATTGAAAATGAGAAGGTTGCGGATCGTTTCTTTTTTGAGAAAGGCTATAGCGCCTTTTATATGAAAAATAAAAAAGAGGCCAAGAAGTATCTGGAAAAGGTAAACCAAAGAGGAGAATGGGGCGAGCAAGCTACGTATTACTTGGGGTATATCGCTTATGATACCGATAATTTTGACGATGCTAAAAAACTATTTGAAAAGGTAGAAACCAAAGAGAAGTACAAAGAAAAAATGGGGTACTTCCAGGCGGATATGAATTTCAAAACAGGAAATTTTGAACAAGCTATTGCGGAAGGTTTGGCTCAAATTACTAAATCAAATCCACAGGAAACATCGGAATTGTCTAAAATTATTGGGGAGAGTTACTTTAACTTGAAACAATATGATCAAGCACTTCCTTATTTGTTAGCTTATAAAGGTAAAAACGGCAAGTGGAATAATACCGACTACTACCAGTTGGGGTATGCATATTATCAATCAAAAGATTATGAAAGAGCAATCGAGCAATTCAATAAGATTATTGATGGGGATAATGCTATTGCACAAAATGCTTACTACCACTTAGGTGAAAGTTATTTGCATACACATAAAAAAACACAGGCTTTAAATGCTTTCAAAAATGCATCTGAAATGCGCTTCGATTCAAGTATTCAAGAAGATGCATACTTAAACTATGGTAAGTTGAGTTACGATATTGGAAATGCTTACCAAAGTACTCCTAAAGTGATTAGTGGATTTATTGAGAAGTATCCGAGTTCGCCTAACCGTGAAGAAATGGAAGGCTTGTTGATTGATTCCTATATTACGTCTAAAAACTTCAAAGAAGCGTTGGTTTTGTTAGAGAAAAACAAGGCAACAGCGAATAAAGAAGCCTACCAGAAAGTAACGTTCTACCGCGGACAAGAGTTATTCGCAGAAGGGGATTATGAACAAGCAGCGGCAATGTTTGCAAAGTCATTAGTGGAACGTCAAGATGGAGTGTTTACGGCTCGTGCTTACTATTGGCAAGCGGAATCGAACTATGCCAGGAATAAATTCTCAGAGGCTATTTCGTCTTATGTAAGTTTCTTGGGAAGCTCGCAGGCGAAAAATACCAATGAATACAAACACGTGAATTACGGATTGGGGTATACGTATTTCAAACAAAAAGACTATGCTAATGCAGCGAAGCAGTTTCAGAGTTTTATTGCTACAGCTCCCAAGGATGAAGCAAGGCGCATTGATGCGTATTTGCGTTTAGGGGATAGCCAATTTGTGGAAGGAAGCTATTGGCCGGCAATGGAAGCATATAATAAAGTGATTGAAGCGAATAAAGTCGATGTAGAGTATGCGCGTTTTCAAAAAGCATTGGCTTATGGATTTGTAGATCGCTTGCAGAAAAAAGCAGATGACCTAATTGCTTTTACAAAAGATTACCCTAAATCGGGATTAATAGACAATGCACTCTATGAGTTGGGAATGACGTATGTGGTGATGCAACAACCGCAAAAAGCAACTCCTGTTTTTGATCAACTATTGAAGAATTACCCAAAGAGTTCGTATGCTTCGAAAGCATTATTGCGTCAAGGGTTGATTCTGTACAATGGCAACCGTTCAGATGAAGCATTGGCAAAATTTAAAGCAGTAGTTGCGGATTATCCAAGTAGTGCAGAAGCAATTGAGGCTGTGCAGAACGCCAGGTTGATCTACGTAGATCAAGGAAAGGTAGATGAGTATGGTACATGGGTTAAGGGGCTTTCTTTTGTTAGTGTGAGTGATTTGGAGCTGGATAAAGACAGCTATGAATCGGCAGAAAAACAGTATATGCAGAATAATACTCAGATGGCTATTCTAGGTTTTGAGAAGTATATAGCGTCTTATCCAAAAGGACTAAAAGCCTTGCAGGCTCATTTCTATTTGGGACAAATGTATTTTGCTGAAAATAACTTTAAAAAAGCACAATCGCATTATTTGGCAGTTGTGGATGGAAATAAAAACGAATACACAGAGGTGGGAATGTCTCGCTTGGCAGAGATATACCTCAAGGAAAACAATACAGATCAAGCCTTGTTGATGTTGAGCCGATTGGAAAATGAGGCAGCACAGGAACAAAATAAGGTTTTTGCTAAATCGAATTTGATGAAGCTCTATTACCAAGAAGAGGATTATACCAATGCGTTGGAGTATGCGGAACAAGTATTGAAATTAGCTAAAATCGATGACAAGGTTAAAAGTGATGCACAGATTATTATTGCAAGAACTGCTTTGGCTAATAAACAGTATGACAAGGCGAAAAAAGGATATGCAGATGTAGCGAAGATTGCCAAAGGAGAACTAGCGGCAGAAGCACTTTATTATGAAGCCTTTTTTAAGCGTATGGACAATAAATTTGAAGCGTCAAATGAAAGTGTTCAAAAATTAGCGAAAGATTATTCTACTTATAAATATTATGGAGCAAAAGGATTGGTGTTAATGGCTAAAAACTTCTATAGCCTAAAAGATGCGTATCAAGCGACGTATATATTAGATAGTGTAATTAAAAACTTTGGTGAGTTTTCAGATGTGGTAGCTGAAGCAAAACAAGAACTGAATACGATCAAAGCGCAGGAAGCGAAAAGTAATTCATCTGTCGTACAGTAAGGTTTAATTGAATTAGAACGTAATTATGAAGCAGATCAAAATATTAACCTTTGTATCAAGTGTTTTATTTGTTGGTACAGCGGTTGCTCAAGATAAAAATAAAGGAGATTTAGGAACAGAAGTAGTAGATGTTGTTAGACGTTATGACGCTACGGTTTCTGAAGCTTTTAAAGTAAGAGAAATACCTAATTTAGACGAAGAGGTAAAGGGAAAGAAAAAAGAGGTTGTGTACACTATTACATCTTTTCCTGTAGCTTCTACTTTTGTACCTGCTAAAGGGGAGGCAGCAAAAGTAGAGACCAAACACAATTTAGCTCGTTTTGATAACTATGCGTTGTTTGCTATTGGAAACTACACCAATGTTAATGGGGAGCTATTTTTGAGTAGTCAACTAGATCCTGATAGTTATATAGCGGGATTTGTCCATCACTTTTCGTCCCAAGGGGGAATAAAGAATCTACTGCTAGACGACGATTTTTCTAAAACTAAAGCAGGAATTAATTTCTCTGGTCAAAAGAAAAATATAGGTTGGAATACAGAAATTGGAGGATCATACCAAACGTTGAATTGGTATGGATTGCCGCAAAAAGAATTGGACTATTTTATTCCGGAAACCACAATCGCTAGTATTAATTCCAAACAAAAATACAAGTCATTTTACTTCGATGGAAGTGTGTCTTTTGAAGATTTGCCAATCAAAGAGGTAGAGGTGTATTACAATAATTTCAGCGATGACTTTGATCGTGCTGAAAATCACTTCGTATTTAAACCAAAGGTAGAAACAGCTTTTGCTGATAATTTTACAGGTAAGATGAATCTTGTAGTGGATTATGTTAACTCGGAATACAAGAGACAGAACTTCCTTGATGGAGATGGGACGTTTAATTTTTCAAACAACAGTATTCAAACCGTTAAGTTGAAAGATCAGCATTTTACGTTTGGTGCAGAACCTAGTGTAGTAATTAAGGGGGATGAATTTTTCGTTCAATTAGGAGTTGGATTGTATTATAACAACGGTAAAATTGGAGGTAATTCAGATACTAATTTTTACTTCTACCCTCAAATTCAAGCTTCATATAACTTAGTGCCTAATTTAGTAGTGGCTTATGCGGGAATTGATGGGCGTTTAACCCAAAATACATTCAAAGATTTTGTAGAGCAAAATCCATTTGTTTCACCAGAAGCGGGATTGTTGCCAACAGATAAAAGCTACGACTTTTATGCGGGGATGAAAGGAAAGTTAGATCACACGGTTTCTTATAATGTAAAAGCGTCTTACCGCAAAGAAAATGATAAAGCGCTATTTATTTCCACTCCGTATTCTTCTAATGTCAATCGAATGGATTATTTGTACGGAAATGCTATGGATGTGGTTTATGCGGAAGTAGAGACGTTCAATCTTTTTGGAGAGTTGCGTTTTGATTTGGACAACACGGTAATTATGGGAATTAGAGGTGAGTACAATCACTATAAATCAACTGCGGGGGAAGCATGGGGATTGCCTGATTTTAAGGTAGGAGCTGACGCCTTGATCAATTTTACAGCACAGTGGTTTGCAGGTGTTGATTTACAATATGTAGGGCAGCGAAAAGATTGGTTCATCGATCAAGTTTACGGGCATGATAGTGCGCTTATCCCTAAAAGCATGGAGAAAAAAGTTGATGGATATGCAGATTTGAGTTTAAACGTAGGATATAGACCGACAAAAAACTGGACTGTGTTCTTGAAAGGAAATAATTTGTTGGATCAAACCTATAATCAATGGGGGAGTTTCAAGTCGCAAGGCGTGCAGATTATGGGGGGAGCAATTTATAAATTCGATTTTTGAGAATAATTACAACTTAATTATTGTTAAAAATCACTTTTTTTGAAGTTAAAGGAGTTTTATTCCTGCGTTTTAATTTTTTTTGATACTTTATTGCCCTATTTTTGTCACCAAACAACAAAAACGGATCCTATAAGGTACTTAAGAAATTAAAAATGACACTAAAACAAGAGCTAAAGGCTACATTTTTACAGCGCTTAGATGATAAGATAGATGCCCTTCGTGGGATTGTAGAAGATTTGGCAGCCGATGCTCAGACAGACGCGAAAAGTTCTGCTGGAGATAAACATGAGACTGCTTTGTCTATGATGCATCTAGAGCAAGAAAATATAGCAAAAAAAATTAAAGAAAGCCTTGAATTAAAAGAGGTGGTAAAGCGAATTGACGAAAATAAAAATTCAGAAACAGTTGAATTTGGAAGCGTAGTAAAAGTCAATACCGTTTATTTGTTTTTAGCTGCTGCTTTGCCAAAGGTAACAGTCGATGATATGTCTGTACTGGGAGTGTCTATGGATGCGCCAATCGCAAAAGCACTTTTAGGACGTAAATTACACGATTCTTTCTCGTTTAATAATTGTGATTTTACGGTTAACTTCTTAGAATAGATACAAGAAAAATATAGTGTAAAACAGGTGTAAACAAAAGTTTACACCTGTTTTTTTTTGGAGGTATAAAAAAACAAAAATAAATGACTCACTTTTTTGTGAAAAGACAGATTAATATTGTAATTTGAAATTCTTATGCGTTATCTTAAAAATGTTTCGTTTAAATTGGGAAAAACGCGGAGATAAGGAGCATGGAAGTTGATAAATTGTTTTAAAAAACTTATATTTGTACGTTACTTATTTTAGAAAATTATTATGAGCCAAGAAGTAAATAAGGGAAATTATTCAGCCGATAGTATTCAGGCACTAGAGGGAATGGAGCACGTAAGAATGCGTCCTTCCATGTATATTGGAGATGTTGGAGTGCGCGGATTACACCACCTTGTATATGAAGTAGTGGATAACTCTATTGACGAAGCATTAGCTGGTCATTGTGATACAATCAATGTAATTATTAACGAGGATAACTCTATTTCTGTTGAGGATAATGGACGTGGAATTCCGGTTGATATGCACAAAAAAGAAGGTGTATCTGCATTAGAGGTAGTAATGACCAAAATTGGTGCTGGAGGAAAGTTCGACAAGGACTCATATAAGGTTTCAGGAGGATTACACGGGGTAGGTGTATCGTGTGTGAATGCCCTATCTGATTTGTTGAGAGCTACGGTCTATCGCGATGGAAAGATTTACGAGCAAGAGTATTCGAAAGGTAAAGCTTTGTTTCCAGTAAAAGTAATTGGGGAAACAGAAAAGCGCGGTACAACAGTTATGTTTAAACCCGACCCTACTATTTTTACACAAACCTTAGAGTATTCTTATGATACTTTAGCTTCTCGTTTACGTGAATTAGCCTTTTTGAACAAAGGATTAAAGATCACGTTAACGGATGCACGTGAAGTGAACGAAAAAGGAGAGGTGAAAAATGAAGAATTCTTCTCTAAAGAAGGATTAAAAGAGTTTATCAAATTCTTAGATGGAAATCGTACGCCGATTATCAATGAAGTGATTTGGATGGAATCGGATAAAGGAGATGTGCCTGTAGAGGTAGCTTTGATTTACAACGATACCTATTCAGAGAATATTTATTCTTATGTAAATAATATTAATACACACGAAGGAGGTACGCATTTACAAGGGTTCCGTATGGGATTAACTCGTACGCTGAAAAAGTATGCGGATGCTTCTGGATTGTTGGATAAATTGAAATTCGAAATTAGTGGGGACGATTTCCGTGAAGGATTGACTGCTATTATCTCCGTTAAAGTAATGGAGCCACAGTTCGAAGGACAGACCAAGACAAAATTGGGGAATAGAGAAGTTGTTTCTCCAGTGAGTCAAGCCGTGTCGGAGATGTTGGAAAACTATTTGGAAGAAAATCCAAACGACGCTAAGATCATTGTTCAAAAAGTGATTTTAGCTGCTCAAGCTAGACACGCAGCGAAAAAAGCGCGTGAGATGGTACAGCGTAAAACGGTGATGACCGGTGGAGGTTTGCCAGGTAAGCTATCCGATTGTTCAGAACAAGATCCTACAAAATGTGAGGTGTTCCTTGTGGAGGGTGACTCGGCAGGGGGTACTGCCAAACAAGGAAGAGATCGTAACTTTCAAGCTATCTTGCCTTTGAGAGGTAAAATCTTAAACGTAGAGAAGGCAATGGGACACAAAGTGTTCGAAAGTGAAGAGATTAAAAACATCTTTACCGCTTTAGGGGTTACTATCGGAACAGAAGAAGATAGTAAAGCGTTGAACCTAGACAAATTGCGTTACCATAAAGTAGTGATCATGTGTGATGCCGACGTGGACGGTAGCCACATTGCAACGCTTATTCTGACGTTCTTCTTCCGTTATATGAGAGGATTGATTGAAAATGGACACGTATTTATTGCAACTCCTCCATTGTATATGGTTAAAAAAGGACAACGCAAAGTGTATGCTTGGAGTGATGAAGAACGCATCGACTTGTTAGAAGAGATGGGTACAGGAGCAAGTGTACAACGATATAAAGGTCTTGGAGAGATGAACGCAGAGCAGTTGTGGGAAACTACAATGAACCCTGAACACCGTATTTTAAGACAAGTAAAAATTGACGATTTAAAAGAAGCGGATTTAGTTTTCTCTATGCTTATGGGGGATGAAGTTCCACCGCGCAGAGAATTTATCGAGAAAAACGCAACATATGCGAAAATCGACGCTTAAAGAATAATATCAAAAAAGAAAAGGTCAAGCCTATTGCATTGACCTTTTTTTGTTTAACGTAAACTTTAAAGCCATTAATTATGAAAGTATCTGTAATTGGAGCAGGTAACGTAGGTGCTACTTGTGCCGAAGTTATTGCATTTAGGCAAATCGCTAGTGAAGTAGTCCTTGTGGATATTACTGAAGGATTAGCAGAAGGTAAAGCAATGGACATTATGCAATGTGCAGCAAATTCTGGTTTTGACACCGTTGTAAAAGGGGTGACAAAACAGTACGCTCGTACGGTAAACAGCGATGTTGTGGTTATTACTTCTGGTATTCCCAGAAAACCAGGTATGACTCGTGAAGAGTTAATTGGAACGAATACTGCTATTGTAAAAAGTGTAATGGAGAATGCGTTGACGGTTTCTCCAAATGCCATTTTCGTAATCGTAACCAATCCAATGGATACCATGGCCTTGGCTGCACTGAAGATTTCAGGACTGCCTAAGAATAGAATTATTGGAATGGGAGGTGCGCTTGATTCCGCTCGTTTTAAATACTTCTTGAGTCAAAAGTTAGACAAACCTGTAGCGGATATTGAAGGAATGGTAATCGGTGGGCATGGGGATACAACCATGATTCCGTTGATTCGCCTTGCTACTTATAAGGGAATTCCCGTTACACAATTGTTGTCTGTCGAGGATCAGCAAGAAGTGGTGAAACAAACCATGGTGGGGGGAGCAACTTTAACGAAATTGTTGGGTACTTCTGCTTGGTATGCACCAGGAGCTGCAGTAGCACAATTAGTGGATAGTATTTTAAGCGATCGCAAAAAGTTAATTCCTTGTTCTACTTTAGTGGAAGGTGAGTATGGAGAACAAAATATCTTTATCGGAGTTCCTTGTATTATCGGGAAAAACGGAATCGAACAGATCGTCGATATCGGCTTAAATAAAGAAGAAAAAGAAGAATTTAGTAAGAGTGCGGAAGCTATTAAAGAGGTGAATAAAGAACTTCATAACATACTTTCATAAAATTATTATAACATGTCGAGCAAATAGAAGTAAAAATCATCGTTTTTTTAGCGATAAACTTGCTAAAAGAATTGGTTAATCTACCATCATATTTTATATTTGCTCGTTTTAAAAAAATAATTAATTAATTTTTAGTAATAATGCAAAACAAGGGACTTGTTAAATTTTTTGCAATAATTTTTGCTCTGGTAAGTATTTACCAGTTGTCTTTCACCTTTGTTACAGGCCATTATGAGGACAAAGCGAAAGCTTTTGCTAAAGGGGATTCTGAGAAAGAATTACACTATTTAGACTCTATTGGTAACCAAACAGTTTTTTTAGGACAGACATTTAATGAAGTAAGAGCTAAACAAATCAACAAAGGATTGGATTTAGAAGGAGGTATTAACGTTACGTTACAAATCTCTATCAAAGACATTCTTAAAGGTTTAGCAAATAATTCTAAAAATGCTGTGTTTAATAAAGCATTAGCAGAGGCAGAGACAATGAGACAAGGTAATCAAAGTTACCTTGATGCGTTTTATACTGCATTTGAAAAAGAATCAAAAGGCAGTGTGAAATTAGCTTCTGGAGATATTTTTGCAAACAGAAACTTAAGTGAGATTACAGTAGGAATGTCAGATAACCAAGTAAAGGCTATCTTAGACAGAAAAGTAAAAGAATCTATTGAGAGCGCGTACCGCGTATTCAGAGAGCGTATTGACAAATTTGGTGTTGCGCAACCCAATATTCAAATGCTAGGTGATACAGGTCGTATCTTAGTTGAATTGCCTGGTGCAAAAGACGTAGATCGTATCAAAAATCTTTTACAAAGTACTGCTCAATTAGAGTTTTGGGAAACGTATAAAGTTGAAGAAATTGGGAACTATTTAGCTTCTGCAAACGAGTACCTTAAATCGACAGAAAAAGCAGCTAAACCTGAAACTACAACAGAACAAGTTCAAGATTCTACAAAAACAGATGTTGATGCATTATTAGGTGGAATCAAAGCTGATTCTACTGAGACAGATCAATTACAAGAATTAGGACCTTTATTTAGCTTATTCGTTGCGGGTGGGCAGCAAGGAAGTCCTATTTTAGGGTATGTACAAACAAAAGATACTGTTAAGGTAAATGGTTTATTAAAACGTCAAGACGTTAGAAACTTATTGCCTGCGGATCAAAAATATGCGCGTTTTGTTTGGGGTAAACCTAGCAAAAAAGCATCGGATATTGTTGAATTATACGCTTTAAAAACAAACCGCGAAGGAGTTCCGCCTTTGAGTGGAAGCGTAATCACGGGTGCTCAAGACGAGTATGACAACTTCGGTCGTCCGGTTGTTGGTATGACAATGAGCCCGAAAGGTGCTAAAATCTGGGAAGAGTTAACAGGAAAAGCGTTTAATGAACGTTCAAATATCGCTATCGTTTTAGATAACGTTGTGTATTCTGCACCAGGTGTTACGAACGGACCAATCTCTGGTGGTAGATCTTCTATCTCTGGTGATTTTACCGTAGCGGATGCAAAAGACTTAGCTAATATCTTACGTGCAGGTAAATTACCAGCAGGTGCGGATATCGTGCAGTCAGAAATCGTAGGACCATCTTTAGGGCAACAAGCAATTGATGCAGGTATGTTATCTGCTATCGCTGGTCTAATTGTAGTTTGGTTATGGATGGCTTTCTACTACGGAAGAGCAGGATGGTATGCAAACGTTGCTTTATTAGCTAACTTGTTATTCATGTTCGGTATCTTAGCTAGTTTAGGTGCCGTATTAACTTTACCAGGTATTGCGGGTATCGTATTGACCATGGGTACTGCAGTAGATGCGAATATTATTATTTCTGAACGTGCGAAAGAGTGTCTGCGAAAGGGCATGAGCTTAGCGGATACAATCAAAGAATCGTATAGTTGGAAGGGAGCTATGCGTCCTATTGTCGATGCCAACGTAACACATATTTTAACTGGGGTTATCTTATTTGCATTCGGATCAGGACCAATTAAAGGTTTCGCAACTACGTTATTGATCGGTATCGCAACTTCGTTGTTTACTTCTATCTTCATCGCTCGTATCTTTATGGATAGAGATGTGAAAGCAGGAAGAACTTTAATGTTCGCTACAAACATTACGAAAAACTGGTTTACTAACTTTAACTTTGATTTCTTGAAAATGAAGAAAGCAACGTACGGTCTTTCTACTGTAATTGTTGTGGTTTCTTTTGCTTCATTCTTTATCAATGGATTTGATGAGGGAACAGATTTCGTTGGAGGTAGAACATTCCAAGTGAAATTTGATAAAGAAATTTCTGCTAATGATGTAAGTGACAAATTAGGAGAGGTATTCGGAGTTAACGTTGAAGCTAAAGTTTTTGGTAATAAAGAGCAACTAAAAATTACAACGAAATATAAAGTTGAGGAAGAAGGTGCTACGGTTGACCAAGAAGTAAACGAATTGTTATACAAAGGACTAAAACCTTACTATACCAATGATATTACGTATGAAGAGTTCGTTAATGCTACTGAAGGAAAGGTGTATGGAGTTATCCAAGCTTCTAAAATCGGTCCAAGTGTTGCGAAAGACGTAAAACAAAATGCGTATTGGGCTGTTTTAGGTTCAATGGCGGCAATCTTTATCTACTTAGTGATTTCATTCCGCAAATGGCAGTACTCTTTAGGGGCTATCGTTTCAGTGGCACACGACGTTATTTTTGTACTGGGAGTTTACTCTTTAACGTACAAATTTATGCCTTGGCACATGGAAATCGATCAACACTTTATTGCTGCTATCTTGACAGTAATTGGATATTCGATGAATGATACCGTAATTGTGTTTGACCGTGTACGTGAGTTTATCGCTGGTAAAACAAAAGGTGATTTCAATAAAATCGTTAATGATTCAGTAAATACTACTTTATCGAGAACAATTAATACTTCATTGACTTTGATCTTTGTATTGTTGATTATGTTCATCTTCGGTGGAGATTCAATTCGCGGGTTTATCTTCGCTATGTTGATCGGTATTATTGTAGGTACGTATTCATCGTTATTCTTAGCTACGCCTGTATTAGTAGATACAATGCCTAGAAAAGATAAAGAAGAAATCGAAAGATTACACCAAGAGGCTCAAGAAGAGTTTCAGGTAGAAGAAGCATAAGCTTTACATCTTATAAATTCAAAAAACCACGCTTCCGATAGGAGCGTGGTTTTTTTATGGGTACACAAGACTTATATTCACCTGCGTTTAGCTTATTTTTAGCTTGTTAGAGGCCTTTTCAAGGGGGAGTAAGACTAATTTAGATTTACTTTTATTTTTAACTTTCCAGAAGGGAAATAACTAGATAATAGACAGGCTCTTGTTGTTGTAAAAAGGGGAAAAACGCGTTTGAGTTTAACTTAAAATTCGGGGTTTAACCAAATATTTATAAGGGTTTGCTAAAAAAACGCGTGAAGTATTTTTTAATTTTGTATTTTTGATACATGGAAAAGAAAAGCAAGAATTTAGGAGGGCAATTTCCTAAGTAAACTGCGAATGAAAAAGTTTAATTAATCGTGTAAATTCATCCAAGAAAAGAACGTAAAAGTATAGAAGTATTTCTTTTACTTGTTTAATTATTTGTAAGAGTTTTACGGGATAAATGATCAAAAATAAAGTGCTAGAACATTCTTTACAAAAAACTATTAAAGTATACGAGCATGCTGATCAAGCATCGCTTTATGTAGCTGAAAAAATTGCGCAAATAGTCAAAAAGAAGCAAGAACTCGGTGAGCTTGCTGTTTTGGGTTTGGCTACAGGATCTACTCCAAAAGGGGTATATAGAGAACTTGTGCGTTTACACCAAAACGACGGATTGAGTTTTCAAAATGTCGTAACGTTCAATTTGGATGAGTATTATCCCATGCATCCCGTGGAAGATCAAAGCTATGTCGCCTTTATGAAAAACAATTTGTTTAATCATATTGACATTCCTACACACCAAATTCATATTCCAGACGGTACACTTTCACTAGAGGGAATTCAAGCGTACTGTGATTTATACGAACAGAAGATTGTAGATTTCGGTGGACTTGATGTACAATTGTTGGGGATAGGTAGAAGTGGACATATCGGGTTTAATGAGCCAGGATCGCTTCAAAACTCGATAACACGCCTAGTTTCTCTAAACGATATTACCCGAGAAGATGCCTCTGATGACTTTGGTGGCAAAGATAAAGTCCCTACGCAAGCAATTACTATGGGTATTCAGACGATTATACAAGCCAAACAGATCTTTTTACTGGCATTAAGCCAACGCAAGGCCGAAATAATTAAAAAAGCCTTGAAAGGAGAAATATCAGCCTCTATACCCGCTACTTTTTTACAACAGCTTGAACACGTGGAATATATCTTAGATCAAGAAGCCGCAGCGTTTTTATAGCTAATAGCTTAGTTTTAGAAAAAAATACAAGTATATCGTGAACCATTTCTTCCTAGGGATGGTTTTTTTTGTACTTGTTTGTCGTTCGTCGTTTTAAAGAAAATACGGATCAAGTGTAAAAGTTGGGGAGAGTAACAATATTTTATTACAGTCAAGTCTTCGGTTCGTTTGTCACGTCGACGTAGGAGAGGTCGCATCCGTCACTCACGCTCGTCATGTCCCCTCGACGTAGGAGAGGTCGCATCCGTCACTCACGCTCGTCATGTCACCTCGACGTAGGAGAGGTCGCATCCGTCACTTACGCCCGTCATGTCACCTCGACGTAGGAGAGGTCGCATCCGTCACTCACGTCCGTCATGTCACCTCGACGCAGGAGAGGTCGCATCCGTCACTCACGCTCGTCATGTCACCTCGACGCAGGAGAGGTCGCATCCGTCACTCACGCCCGTCATGTCACCTCGACGCAGGAGAGGTCG